>JANONL010000205.1:0-3086 GCA_031420815.1 Sphingomonadales bacterium
CCCGCCTCGCTCAACCCCGCCAAAATGACAGCCGCCGTCTCTTCGATGGTACCGGCGACGAGCAGCGGCGCGCCGCCGACCATGCCGACCTGGGTCTGACCGTGTTCGGCGGTGCGCAACCACGCGACATTTTCCGCGACCACCATATAGTTGCCGCCGCGCGAGTTGAGCAAAATGAACTTCATATCTGTGTCTCCTGACCCGCGCACCCTAACGGCCAAAGCTCTGTTTTGGATTAACGCGCACAACCCCGAACAGGCGGCACGCGTACCTCCCCTGCCCCCGGCATCACGCTCGGTCATCCACGCTCTTGATCAGCGAACCCCAGCGCAGCACCCAGGTCGCAAGCCGCGCGGTCATTGCGGCGCTGATCACCACGCCGATGGCATTCGCGGTTAGCGCCTGTGCGGGGTCCATCGCTGCCCACGCGCCACAGGCAAACCGCGCGACGAAAACAGACATGTACAATATCAGCGGCATCCACGACCCCGGCAAAATCACCCGCCCATCTGGCAAGCGCGTTACGCGGGGTTCGGGTAACACAAACGCGCTGACCACACCCAGCGCCGCACCGCCGAACCATGCAATCGCTGATGTCGCTGCCCCGGCGGATGCGGCAAAACTGCTCGCACCGAAAATGCTCCAGACAAGGAATGCGACAACCGGGATCAACGCGACCGCCACCGGCACTTCGCGCGTTTTCAACCGCCGGACGCCAAGCACAATCAGCACGATCAGCAAAACATACGCCCATATCGGCGCACCGCTCAATATTGCCCCTGCCTGCATTGCCCTGACCCCCTTGGTTAACCCAACCCCAACATCTTGCGCTCACGTCCGATCCACGCCGCAAAGCAGGGCCGACATTGTTATTAGGGATAGTCCCTGATAACAATGTCTTATAATATTATCCCAACCCCAGCATCTTGCGCTCGCGTCTGATCCAGTCGGCAAAGCTTGGCCTTGCGTGCATTGCCGTCAGAAACGCGGCGAGTTTGGGATAGGTCGCCGCATCTGGCGCGATATCGCAGTGCGCGAGGTTGACGAACGGGCTGGCAACCGCGATGTCGGCCAGCGTCAGCCGGTCCTCAACCAGATAGCCCGACGCCGGCATCACACCTTCGAGATAGTCGTAAAGCGCGGGCAGGTCGGCCTCGCCCGCCTTTGCCGCCGCCTCGTCGCCTTCCTGCTTGAGGAATTTCGGCGCGACCACGCGGTTGAAAAATATCGCGCCACCCTTGGCACACACCATAGTGTCGGCAAATTCCTCGTACCAGATTGTCCGCGCCCGCGCCGCCGGGTCGGCGGGGAGCATCGCCGGGTCGGGGTACTTGGCTTCCAGATAGGTGATGATCGCGGTCGAATCCGAAATCTTGAAATCGCCGTCGGAAAAGCCGGGCATTTTCTTGAACGGACTGCATTCGATAAATTCGGGATCGGGGTCGCCAAGGCCGGTCGGCACCATTTCAACCTCCAGCCCCTTTTCGGCGATGGTCACCAATACCTTGCGGACGAACGGGGAAAGCGGGGCGCCGAATAATTTCATGTCATTGTCTCCAGGAACTGCGGGCGTGGATCGCCCCTGACCGATAGTTTGCCATAACAGTTGCATTTTGCAACGGTTAATGCGGTGCCGGAACAAATCCGCGCGCTATCGATTCTCCCCGCCACAAGGAGGAACTTCAATATGATCGAAGAACGCATTACCGAGAGAACCGATGCCGACGGCAACGTCATCGAAACCACCATTGAACGCAATGACGGTGTCGCCCCCGGCGTCGCCCCCGGGGCCGCCCCAGTCACCGTCAACACTGCGCCAACCTCTAGCGGCGGCGGCTTCGGCTTCATCGCCGTGATATTGCTGCTGGCGCTGGTGATCGGCGGCTATTTCCTGTTCGCCAATAACCAGAGCGCGAACAAAAAAGACGACGCAGTTGCAGAAGCAGCCGATAATGTCGGCGCAGCGGCCAAAAAGGTCGGCAACTCTGTCGAAAAGGCGGTCGACAAGATCGACGGCAATTAAGCGCATCCGCCGCGCCTGTCTGGTCGGCGCGGCGGACCGCTATCTCATACCGCGATGCGGTAATACGGGAAAACAGGCGTTAATCCGGCATCATTTGCCCAGCTGGCCGCGCACTGCGCCGCGGGGGAATGCGGCATTGTGGACGTTGACATAATAATCCGACGGCGTGCGGATTATCTCTTTGGCCAGTTCGCGGGTGATCGTGACACAGTCTTTGACATTGCCTGCGGCTGGTGCGGTCAGGCCGACCACGACCGGCCCTGCTTTACCGGCAACGGCTTCATGCACATGCGCCGCAGTGGCGGTATCGATACCGCTGACCTTCAACGTGTAGCACAGCTGGCCTTGTCCCGGGTTGATGCGGATTTCTGCCGAACCCTGCCCATCGGCATCGCCGGGCCCCGGTACTTCGGTGGCCCCGGTCAACAGTGTCGAGAGCGGGCGACCGCCGTTATCGGCATATGCGGCGCTGAGCGCTGCGACCGAAACCAGCGGTAAAATCATCGTACGAATTTTCATTTCAGATCTCCTCAATACGTTCCTACCGGGGCAGCACCAGCAAAGCCGGCAAAAATGATTGCCGCGAAATGGCTGGCCAAAGTGCATGTCACAGGGTGCGCATACAGCGCCGGTCGGGGTAAACGCGCAACCCGTGTCGCGGGTTCCGGACCGCGCCAGATAATGCTGCGGAACACAGCCAGTGCTGGCGCGTTACTGGCTTATGACCTTACCTCACAACACACTCGTCCTTGTTGCCGATGGCCGCAAGATGCTGTTCCTGCGCAATCAGGGTCAGGGCAATCAGATAGAACTGGTCACCGAAGGCCATGATGAACGTCGCGACCGCAAGAACCACGAGATCAAAACCGACGCAGCGGGCGCGGGCGCGCAACGCGGCGGTTATGGCACCCCGGCGATGGACGAAACCGATTTTCACCAGCAGGAAGAAAACCGCTACGCCGCCGACGCTGCCGACCAGCTTCGTATCCGTGCGCTGGCGGGCGATTTCGACGCGCTTGCGATCATCGCGCCGCCCAAGACGCTTGGCGAACTGCGCAAGCAT
>JANONL010000206.1:0-7506 GCA_031420815.1 Sphingomonadales bacterium
CTGGGTTTGCGCGCCAAGCGTTGGCGCGAGGAAGGTTGTCCAGCCACGGCCCAAGTCGCGGGCAAACTGGCTGGTAACAAGCTCACCCTGGCCAACATCAAAATCCGTGCCGCGATAGGAAATGATGGTTTCGCTGCCCCATTGATAGGCAGAGGCGTAGAAGCCGGTTGCCTGAGCGCTTGGTCCCAACTTTGCTTCGCTGTCGGTAGTTAAGGTCGCGTTGCCTATTTTGACTGTTGCACCGGGCGCTAATTGCGGCAAGCCTGTGATTCCAGGCGCGTAACCGCGTTGATAAGAGTCCATTGCCAGTATGGAGAGGAATACTTTGCGACTCATTGCCATCTTATCGACCTCTCAAACCCAACAATAGCACTGGGTACTTTGCGTCAAATGGACCATCTTTATTGAAATCATGGCTTTCCATCTGAACCAACCACCCCAACCTTTTCTTAATCCCCACCGTCACCGGCTCCCCCGTCATCTGCACGGTCAGGCTTTTCAGCTGGTATCCCGGCCCAAAACTCTTCGCCAGATTATCGGGGTCAACCTGTTCAACACTCTTGGGATCGGCCACGTTTTTGAAGCGGACAAAATAGGGGTAATTGTCCACATCAGAAATCGCGGTCACCGCGCGCCGCCTAAGCGGCCATACCCGCCGGTCCGCTGCCACCTTGCGATAGAGCTCTTCATGCGTCTCAATCGGTCCGTCCAGCTTCACATTCTCATGCAGATACGCCGCCCAATCCACGCTGCTCTTGCTGCGCAGCAACGCAAACACCGTCTGCCCACCCGGTAAATCCACCGCAACCGCCTCACCGCGAACCTTAAAACCCTTATTGGCTTTGTCCCATGTGACCTCAATCACGCTCGCGCCAGACTTGACGCCCTGCGGCGTATCAACCTCCATCTTCAGTTTGGCGTAATAAGGCTTTTGCCACAGAAAGCCCATGTCAGCAGGTTCAGTACCGCAGCCCGAAAGCACTACCGCCGCGCCACCAAGCACCATTGCCCCCATCACGCCCCGCCGCCCCATCATGCTGCTGCCTGCTGGAATTCCGGGGACATTGGGGACTTATATAGATGAGTGACTATCATCGTCTTTGTCCTTTGGTTTCTGTAAGAATTCCGGGGACACTATACTAAATAGCCCGGGAAGAATTCCGGGGACACTATACAAAATAGCCCCATTATGTTGAGTTCTACGGTCATTTAGATTGCTTTGCCCTGATTACCACTTCTACTCCCCCACTTCGTCCACATCCGGCACCGGCGCGAACAACCGGATTTTGGTCACCCGCTTTTCGTCGCCCTCCAATATCTCAAGCCGCCACCCGCTTGCCCCATGTAACAGAACCTGACCCACCACCGGAACCTGTCCGGCAATAACGAAGGCTAGACCACCCAAAGTATCGACATCCTCATCGACCACGGCCAATTTCGGGTCGATGGCGTCGGCTATGTCGTCGAGTTCGGCACGCGCATCGCATTCCCACAATTCGGGGCTGACCTGGATGAAAAGTGCCTCCGGTTCTTCGTCATGCTCGTCTTCGATCTCGCCGACGATTTCCTCGACCAGATCTTCGATCGTTACCAAGCCCTCGGTGCCCGAATATTCATCGACGATGATCGCCAGATGCGTGCGCGTGCGGCGCATTTCATCGAGCAATGCCAGCACGCTCATATTTTCAGGGACAAACCGCGGCTGGCGGATGAACGCTTCCAGACTGTCGGGCACGTCTTTGCCTTCGGCCAGAACCGCGAAAATATCCTTGATGTGGATCATACCGGTGATGCTGTCGAGCGTATCACGGTAGACGGGCAGGCGGCTGTGGCCGTGCTCTGCAAACGCGGCGATGCAGTCGGCAAAGCTGGCGCTTTCGTCGATGGCGATAATGTCGCTGCGCGGGACCATCACATCATCGACGCGGTGTTCGCTAAAATGCAGCAGGTTGCGCAACATCGTGCGCTCGGCTGCGGTCAGGTCGCCCGAATTGTCAGCTGCCTCCTGATCTTCGGTGTCCTCTTCGTGTTCGGTAATCGCTTCTTCAAGCTGTTCGCGAAGCGTCGGTTCGTGATCGCGACCAAAGAACATCATCTTCAGCCGCTGCCATATTCGTCCGTCGCTGTCGTCTTCGGTTTGGTTCCGCGAACCGTTAAAACTCTCACCCTCGGGCATAATATAAGCGTGCTGGCCTCTTGATTGTCAGATATCATCATATGGATTGTGAAGGCCCATCGATGCAAGCGCTTTTACCTCCACCTCCTCCATCACATCGCCCTCATGCTCGTCGATATGATCATAACCCAACAGATGGAGCGTCCCGTGAATGAGGAGATGCGCCAAATGATCGGCCAAGGAAATTGCCTTTTCGCGGGCTTCAGTGGCGCATATGTCATACGCCAATATCATGTCCCCGAGCAGAACCTCGCCGTCGTCGGTGTTGGCAAGTGCCTCAAATTCGTCGCCGTCAATCATTGGAAAAGACAGCACATTTGTTGGCATATCCTTTCCGCGCCAATCGCGGTTCAATGCCTGCACTTCGTCATTGTCGGACAGTTTGATACTGATCGATACGGTAAATGGCGCGTTTGCTAGCGTGCCGTGCGACGACACCATGAAAGCAGCCGCGACCGACCTTTCGGCTAAATTCTGCCAGTCTGTATCCCCGTCCCATTCGCCCGAATGGTCAAGGAAAACGTCAATCATCCTTGCCCTCATAGGCATCGACGATCTTGCCGACCAGTGGGTGGCGGACAACGTCGCTGCTGTTGAAATGGATGGTGGTTATGCCGTCCACTCCCGCAAGGCGGCGGGCCGCGTCGTTCAGGCCGGACATGCGGTCACCGCCGGGAATGTCGACCTGACGGGGGTCGCCGCAGATCACCATGCGGCTGTTCATGCCGAAACGCGTCAGGAACATCTTCATCTGCGCGGCGGTAGTGTTCTGCGCCTCGTCGAGGATTATGAACGCATCAGAAAGCGTCCGCCCGCGCATGAACGCGATCGGCGCGATTTCAATTTCGCCCGACGCCATGCGCCGCTCGACCTGTTCAGCGGGCAAGCAATCATAAAGTGCGTCGTAAATCGGACGCAGATAAGGGTCGACCTTTTCCTTCATATCACCCGGCAGGAAGCCGAGCCGTTCGCCTGCCTCCACCGCTGGCCGCGATAACACCAGACGCTGCACCGCGCCGGTGATTAGCATCGCCACCGCTTGCGCCACTGCCAGATAGGTTTTGCCCGTGCCTGCCGGACCCAGCGCAAAGATAATTTCGTCGCGCGCCAGTGCTTCCATATACGGGATCTGGTTTGCCGAACGCGGCACCAGCGTTTTCTTGCGGGTGCGGATCATGATGCCCGGGGCTTCGGATACTTCCTTACGCAAAATGCCGTCCAATGTCGGTTCGGCGGTCATCGCGATAACCGACTGAACGGCTTCGGCATCGATGTTCTCACCGCGTAGCACACGCGAATAAATGTCATTCAATATGTCGCGGGTGCGGGCGGTGGCCCCTGCTTCGCCCTCGATCTGGACGCGATTACCTCTCGCCGAGATATAGACGCCAAGGCGATTTTCGATGGCAACCAGATTGCGGTCGAACTCGCCAAAAACTGTGGTGATGAGATTGGGTCTGTCAAAGCTCATTTCGAGCCGGGACATATCGCCATGTTGCGCTTGTGCCTTTTTGGCCATTCAGGCGGCTGCTCTCATCTTCGGCTCTCCCTTGAGACTCATCGGTCCAGAATCGGTAATTTCGACGGTAACAATATCGCCAATGTTGTGACCGCTGGCAAGCACATGCACCGATTGCAGCCAGGGAGATTTGCCGATTAATTGGCCAACGAGTTTTCCGGGTCTTTCGAGCAACACTTCGCAGGATGCGCCGAGCGTTTTTTGGTTGAATGCGGCTTGGTCGGCAAACAGCTGTGCCTGTAGGCGTTGCAGCCGCTCGTCCATCACTTCAACGGGAATCTGGTCGGCCATGTCGGCAGCAGGAGTGCCGGGGCGCGGGCTGTATTTGAACGAATAGGCCTGTGCGTAACCGACTTCGCGCACGAGGCTCATTGTGTCCTCAAAATCGGCATCGCTTTCACCGGGGAAGCCGACGATGAAGTCGCCGGAAAAGGCGATGTCGGGGCGGACAGCGCGAACGCGGTCGAGGATGCGGAGATAGCTGTCGCGGCTGTGGCTGCGGTTCATGGCTTTGAGGATAGGGTCGGAGCCTGATTGCACGGGCAGATGGAGGAATGGCATCAGCTTTTTGACATCGGCGTGCGCGGCGATCAGTCCCTCGGTCATGTCGTTGGGATGGCTGGTCATGTAACGGATGCGGTGCAGCCCGTCGATCCGGTCAAGTGCGCGGATGAGCGATCCCAAATCATGCTCTCCGTCGAACCACGCATTCACATTCTGACCGAGCAGCGTGATTTCCTTCGCACCTGCGTCAACCAGCGCCTTTGCCTCGTCAATCAAATCGCCCCAACTGCGCGAGATTTCGGCGCCGCGCGTATAGGGCACCACGCAATAGGTGCAGAATTTGTCGCAGCCCTCTTGCACCGTGAGGAAGGCTGAAGCGGCTTGTTTGCGGCGGGCAGGGAGCTTGCCGAATTTGTCGAGGCCGGGAAGGTCGAGATCGACCACCCGCTGGCCGCGACCGACGGCGGCGACCATAGCGGGCAGATTGTGATAGGCTTGCGGGCCGACGACAATGTCGACTTCGGGCGCGCGACGGCTGATCTCGCCGCCTTCGGCCTGGGCGACGCAACCGGCCACGGCGATTACCGGGCTGCTGCCATCCTTGCGGCGCAGGCGGCCGATTTCGGAATAGACCTTTTCGGCGGCTTTTTCGCGGATGTGGCAGGTGTTGAGTACCACCAGATCGGCATTGGCCTTTTCATCCGCTTGGGTCATGCCCTGACTCTCAAACAGCTCGGCCATGCGTTCGCCATCATAGACGTTCATTTGGCAGCCGTAATTTTTTACGTGGTAAGTTTTGGGAGAATCCGTGCTCATAGCGCGCGCCTATACTCCCCTCATCCCGTTCGTGTCGAGCCCTTCGGCTGGCTTGCAGCCGCTCAGGAAGACTTGGCCTTTAGCCAAGTCGAGACATCCATCCAACGTGCACAGCCTCACGGTGTCTCGACTTCGCTCGACACGAACGGAACGGAGATGGCGTCAACTCTTTGCCATTGCCGAACCGATGCGGGCGCGGACCTCGGCGGAAATTGATTTGCGGTCGACAAAATGCGCCGGATCAAACGGCTCGAGAAAATGCAGCGTCGCGGTAATCGGTTTCAAATATGACAAAAGCCGCCAGAAATTCTCAGTGACCTTCTCGTCGCCGACCCAGGCTACGCGGCGGGTATGACGGCCGTAAGTCAGGAAAACCGGCTGAACCATCATGCCCGTTGGCGGGGGGACGAGCGCTGCAAACAATGATGCTTTAAATGGCAGCAATCCCGATCCGTCGCTCGTTGTGCCCTCGGGAAAGATTGTGACCGGTTGATCGCCGGTAATCGCGGTACGAAGGTCGTCGATCTGATCGCCAACGCTCAGCCGGTTTTCGCGGCTGACGAAAATCGTGTTGTTGATCTTGCACAACCATCCGATCAAGGGCCAGCCTTCGATACCGTCATTGGCGACAAAGGTGCAGCCGGTGACGCCTGACATCACGGGGATATCGATCCAACTGTGGTGGTTCGCCGCATAAAAAACATTTCGGCGGATACGGTTGCCAGTTGTGGCGGTAGCGATGCCGCACGTCCAGCTAACCGAGAGCAGAAATAGCCGCGGCCAAGGTGATGGCCGACGAAACACGCGCCAAACATTGTGCAGGATGACGCCGATGATCAGGCTGATCACTATCACCAACAACCGCGCAACGAAAAAGAACTGACCTGCAATAAATGCAGCAGGGTTGCGCCGTTCAATCCTTACGGTCGAGGGCAACGCCATATAGCTCCATCCGGTGGTCAACCAAGCGGTAGCCGAGTTTTTCGGCGATCATCTTTTGCAACGCTTCCAGTTCGGGGTCGACAAATTCAACCACCTTGCCGGTTTCGACATCTATCAGATGGTCATGATGCGCCTCGGGCGATGCCTCGTAACGCGAACGGCCATCGCCGAAATCATGCCGGTCCAATATACCAGCTTCTTCGAACAGGCGCACTGTCCGGTAAACGGTGGCGATGGATATTTTTGCATCGATCGTCGAAGAGCGACGGTACAATTCCTCGACATCGGGATGGTCGGTCGCGTCGGAAATTACCCGCGCGATAACACGACGTTGGTCGGTAATCCGCAAACCACGTTCGTGGCAAAGGGCTTCAATGTCGATCCGCGTTTCCATATTGTAATGATATTTAGTGCCACGCGCCGATTCGTCAAAGAAAAAGGCCGGTGGTCAGTCCGGCCTTTTCGTTTCGAACAAGCTTTCCGGCTTATTTGACTTTCTTTTTGCGCCCAGAACCCGGCGCGCGGCCCAAGCCAATGGCTTTGGCAAGTACGCGGCGTTGTTCTGCATAAGCAGGGGCGACCATCGGATAATCCGAAGCTAAGCCCCATTTTGCGCGATAGTCATCGGGAGTCATGCCATAGTGCGTCATCAGGTGACGTTTGAGCATTTTAAGCTTTTTACCGTCATCAAGGCAGACGATATAGTCTTTCTTGACCGACAAACGAATAGGAACAGCGGGCTCCGGCATTGCTGCGGGTGCTGCACTGCCTCTTGAAAGCCCGGCGAGCGCCTGATGGACATTCCCGATCAATATCGGCAAATCGGATACCGCGACGCTGTTGTTACTGACATGCGCGGCGACGATGTCGGCTGTCAGTGTGATCAGCATTTCAGCTGCATCATTTTCTTCTTGTGACATAAATAAGATTCCCATCCTTATTGTTCTGGTTTGCGACCATATTTTTCCTAACGCGAAAGTTAGCGGCGGTCAAACGAAGTAAAATCGGCTTAAATATAGTCAGATATTCATGACCATCGTAATTGCATCGGGCCTTAATCCGTTTGACCCGCGATAATATTGTTTGCGTCGCCCAATAGGAATGAAGCCGGACGCGCGATAAAAATCATGAGCGTCGTTGCCGTCGCGGACTTCAAGAAAAAGCTTCTCGCGCGCGTCTTCCTTCGCGCGGCTCACGACGTCCTTTAACAACATAGACCCAACATTTTGCCGCTGCCAGTCGCGCACCACCCCGATCATGAGCAACTCTTCCGTCTCGAGTACCCAGCGGGTCATCGCGAACCCCGCAACTTTATCGCCTGCTTTTGCGATCAGTAAGCGGCAGTCGGGTATGGCAAGCGCTGAAAGGCATTGTGCAGAGGTCCAGGCTTCTCCAAAGGCAGGATCGAAAGCGTCATCCATCACGGGCATGATCGATGCGATGTCGGTAGCATCGCCTTCTACGATATCGATCACGCTGCTTTGCCTTTGGGTAGTTTTGCGTCGGGCGCGCGACCATAGACAGGACTGGCAGACAATGCGGGCAAAGT
>JANONL010000207.1:0-3046 GCA_031420815.1 Sphingomonadales bacterium
GGAACAATGGCCCGACGCTTCACCAAAGCCCGCCTATGACGCGATCATCGTTGGCGGCGGCGGTCACGGTCTGGGGGCGGCCTATTATCTGGCGAAGAAATACGGCATCACCAATGTCGCGGTGCTGGAAAAGGGCTGGATCGGCGGCGGCAATACCGGACGCAACACCACGATTATCCGCTCTAACTACCTCTATGACGAAAGCGCGCATCTTTATGATTATGCGGTCAAGCTGTGGGATGGGCTGAGCCAAGAGCTGAATTATAACGTCATGTATTCCAAGCGCGGCGTAATGATGCTCGCGCATAATGTCCATGATGTGCAGAGCCTGCAGCGGCATATCCATGCCAACAGGCTGAACGGCGTTGATAATGAATGGCTGACGCCACAAGAGGCCAAAGCCTATTGTCCTCCGCTGAGCATATCACCCGATGCGCGCCACCCGGTGCTCGGCGCGGCGTTGCAGCGGCGAGGAGGGACAGCGCGGCATGACTCGGTCGCTTGGGGCTATGCGCGAGCAGCGGCAGCACTCGGCGTCGACATCATCCAGAATTGCGCGGTGACCGGCATCCGTCGTGGTACGAACGGTGCAGTTGAGGGCGTCGAGACAGCGCGCGGCTATATTGCCAGCAACCGCATCGGCGTATCCGCAGCGGGAAATTCGTCGGTTGTTATGCAGATGGCCGGTCTCGATTTTCCGCTGGAAAGCTATCCGTTGCAAGCGCTCGTTTCCGAGCCGATCAAGCCGTCCTTTCCCTGCGTCGTTATGTCGAATACCGTTCATGCCTATATGAGCCAATCGGATAAAGGCGAGCTTGTGATTGGCGCTGGCACGGACCAGTATGTCAGCTATTCGCAGCGCGGCGCGCTCCATATTGTTGAGCATACGTTGGCCGCGATCTGTGAGATTTTCCCGATCTATCGGCGGATGCGGATGCTGCGGACATGGGGTGGGATTGTCGATGTGACGCCTGACCGTTCGCCTATCCTCGGCAAAACGCCCGTCAAAGGGTTGTACGTCAATTGCGGTTGGGGAACGGGCGGTTTCAAAGCCACACCGGGCGCGGGTGACTTACTCGCCTATACTATGGCGAAGGATGAACCGCACCCGATCAACGCGCCGTTCAATCTTGACCGGTTCCGTAATGGCCGGTTGATAGACGAAGCCGCAGCTGCGGCGGTGGCACACTGATATGATCTTGATCCACTGTCCCTATTGCGACGAAAAGCGCCCCGAAATCGAGTTTGCCAATGCCGGGCAAGCCCATGTCGCTCGGCCCGTTGATCCATCAACTTATAGCGATGCGCAATGGGAGGAATTCCTCTTCATTCGCGCCAATCCACGCGGGCGGCATCATGAACGCTGGCGGCATACCCATGGCTGCGGGCGTTTTTTCAATGCGGTGCGCGACACCGTGACCGATAAGTTCGAAACCACATACAAGACCGGGGAGCCGCGCCGATGAGCGGTTTTCGATTGGGCACAGGCGGGCGGATTGATCGCGGCTGCACTGTCCCTTTTAGCTTCGATAGCAAAAACTATCAGGGCTTTGCGGGTGACACACTTGCGTCGGCTTTGCTGGCGAGCGGTGTCATGTTGTTTGGCCGATCATTCAAATATCACCGGCCACGCGGAGTGATGGCGGCAGGCAGCGAGGAACCTAATGCATTGGTTTCAGTAGATCGCGGACCGGGTCGCTTCACCCCCAATTTGCGCGCGACCGGGGTTGAAATACACAAAGGACTGAAAGCGGTCAGCCAGAACCGCTGGCCCTCGCTCAAGACCGATTTCGGCGCGATCAATGATCGGCTGGGGATGTTTTTTCCGGCGGGCTTTTACAACAAGACCTTCATGTGGCCGCGCTCGTTTTGGGACAAGCTATATGAACCCGCGATACGGCGGATGGCGGGGCTGGGCGATGCGCCGACCGAGATTGATCCTGATAGTTATGCGTCAACCTATGCACATTGCGATCTGCTGATTATCGGCGCGGGGCCTGCGGGGATTGACGCCGCTCTTGAGGCGATCGGATCGAGCAAGCGCGTCATTTTGATCGATGAGCAAGATGAACCGGGCGGTGGCGCGCTGGCTGATCCTGCGCTCTGGGCTTGGCTGGAGCGAAGCATTAAGGTGTTGGCCGATGCACCGAACGTCACGATCCTGAAGCGCACAACGGCTTTCGGCTGTTATCACGATAACTTCATCGGTGCGGTCGAGCGGCTGACCGATCATCTTTCCGAAATCCGCCACGACCCGCGAGAAAAATTGTGGCGGATCAGGGCGGGCGAAGTCATCCTCGCACAGGGGGCCATCGAGCGGCCCTTGGTGTTTGAAGGCAATGATACGCCGGGCGTGATGTTGTCCTCGGCTGCAAAAACCTATGCCAATCGTTACGGCGTGGCCGTCGGTAAATCCGTGGCGCTGATGGCGGCGCATGACAGCGGTTGGCATGATGTGTTTGCGCTGGCCAAGGCGGGCGTGGCCATTACTGCGATCATCGATGTGCGCGATACGGTTGATGCGGCGTTGCTCAGCCAAGCCCGTGAACTCGGCATAAGCGTTAAGACCGGCCATAGCGTGATCGGTGTTGCTGGCCGCCACAATGTCAAAGCAATTCAAGTTGCGGCCAATAACGGCGCAGGCAAATCGGCTATAGCCTGTGACGCGCTGCTGATGGCAGGGGGCTGGACACCGAGCGTGCATCTCTGGTCCCATAGCAAGGGCACACTCGCCTGGCGTGACGATCTGGGGGCTTATGTGCCCGATCAGCCGAATGAAAATGTCCGCTGCGTCGGGGCTTGTGCAGGGACATGGGATTTCGGCCAAGGTGCTGTGATCGATATGTTGCCTACCCCCAAGGATCAGACCCGTATCAAGGCGTTCGTCGATTTCCAGAACGATGTGACCGCAAAGGACATTAAGCTGGCGGTGCGCGAAGGCTTCCGTTCGATTGAGCATATTAAACGCTACACCACCAACGGCATGGCGACCGATCAGGGTAAGACATCAAACCTTAACGGCCTACAGATTGCGTCAACAGCTTTG
>JANONL010000208.1:0-3684 GCA_031420815.1 Sphingomonadales bacterium
TTGCCGCGTTCCAGCCACCATGTCTGCTGCCAACCGGTAACATCGGAAATCGCCTGACCGGCGTTGTTGCGCGCAGGCTCATAGCGAAATCTTTGTTCGATCAAGCGGCATGTGGCGGCATCAATTTCTGCGTTGCCGCTGGATTTGACGACCCGGCAATTGCTCGCCCGGCCATCGGTGCCGACGGTAAAATGTGTGGTAACCGTGCCGCCTTGTCGTGCCGCAGTGGCCGATTTTGGGTAGTCCGAATTGTTGATCCTGCCGCGGATCAGCCTTGCCCGTGATGCAACGCCGCCTCCGCCCGCGCCATCGCCACCGTTACCGCTGCCAAACCCTGAACCCGCCCCTCCAGCACCCGTTCCGGTGCCGGGCGTATCGGCGGCGCCTGCGTCATTGTCGCGGCCTTTGCCGATCTTGGGCGCGGCGGGCAAAGTTTTTGGCGTGGGGATTTTAACGATGCGCTTTGGCGCTTCGCGCGGTGCGCTGATCTTTTTGAGGTTCGCCGCCGACGCCGCGCCTTCGGGATTGGGCGTCTTTGATTGCGGTTTTTCATCGGGGACAAGGGCGGGTGCCGGAACTTGTATTACATTGATCGAATTGAGCGCTTTGCGGACGACATCATCGGCGCGGATGTCGAATGCGTTGAGCAAAGCATATCCCGCCAAGGCATGAATGACGAATACCGCAGTTGCCGATCGCAGTCGGTCGGTGTTGCTCTGACCAGCTTCAAATTGCATCGCCCGACCAGCGCCTCCCCCCAATGCCGCCTTATGCAACTTGGCACTGACCATGTGAAGCGCAAGTTAATGGCCGCGCCTTTGCGACCTGTGCCGGATTTCGGTTGCCCAAAAGGCGATCTGGGCATAACTGCACCGCGCAAGCCACCCACCAACCAGAAAACCGTGTCTCACATGCCGCAACCAGTCAAGAAAGCCATCATTCTGCTATCCGGCGGTCTTGATTCGATGGTGGTCGCCGGGTTGGCGCGCGAGTCAGGCTATGCGCTGGTCGCGCTGACCATAGATTATAACCAACGCCACCGGATCGAGCTGCAATCTGCAGCAAAGATTGCGGCGCATCTGGAGGCGGTCGAGCATATCATATTGCCACTGGACCTGACGCGTTTTGGTGGCTCGGCGCTGACTGCTGATATCGAGGTTCCGAAAGAGGGCGTGGAAGAGGACGCGATTCCGGTGACTTATGTCCCGGCGCGCAATACGATATTCCTGTCGCTTTGCTTGGGGTTGGCCGAAGCACGCGGCGCGCGGGATTTGTGGATTGGCGTCAATGCGCTCGATTATTCGGGCTATCCCGATTGCCGCCCCGACTTCATTGCCAGCTTTGAGGCGATGGCGAACCTTGCAACAAAGGCGGGGGTGGAGGGTCACGGCTTCACGGTGCACACGCCGTTGCTGCATATGAGCAAAGCAGATATCGCCACCGAAGCCGCGCGATTGGGGCTGGATGCCGGGATGAGCTGGTCTTGTTACGACCCGACTTCCGACAACAAGGCATGTGGCCGCTGCGATAGCTGTCGCCTGCGCGCCAAGGGCTTTGCCGATGCGGCGTTGGTCGACCCGACCGTTTACGCATGAGCTACGCGGTCAAAGAGATTTTCCTGACCTTGCAGGGCGAGGGCGTACACGCGGGCAGGCGCGCAGTGTTCCTGCGCTTTGCCGGATGCAATTTGTGGACAGGCCGCGAAGAAGACCGCGCCGCCGCTGTCTGCCGGTTTTGCGATACCGATTTTGTCGGCATGGACGGCGAAAATGGCGGGCGTTATGATGCCGCCGCGGTGGCTGCCAAGGTTGCCGAATTATGGGGCCAAGGCAGCGATCACCGCTATGTGGTGATGACCGGCGGCGAACCTATGTTGCAGGTCGATGATGCGATCATTGACGCGCTGCATGCCCAATGCTTCACAATCGCCATCGAAAGCAACGGCACACTGCCAACGCATCCGCGCATCGATTGGGTCTGCATCAGCCCCAAAGCAGGCTCGCAAGTCGTGCAACGCAGCGGCGATGAGTTGAAGCTGGTCTGGCCGCAGCCCGGCAGTGACACCAACGCGATAGAACACTGGGATTTCAAAAATCACCTTATCCAACCGATGGATAGCGGGAACGAAATAAAAAATCTCGCCAATGTCGACGCCGCCACGCGCTTTGTGATCGACCACCCCAAATGGCGCTTGTCGTTGCAAAACCACAAGATTTTGGGGCTGCCTTGAATACCTAGTAAACGCCTTTGACTCGAAGGCCGGTTAGTGACAATCTTGTGCCGGAGAGTCAGGGGAGAGTGACTATGGCAAAGGCCGAACATGCTGGGCACAGCCGCGCCCACAAAAGTTACGCAAAGCGGATAAGCGACCATGTTGCTATCACGTTGGTGGTCTATACCTTAGCGCTGATTTTCGTGACCTCGCCCGCGATGGAAACCAAGGGCACGTCGATTTTTCCGTATTTCATGCTGGTGGTTTTCGTGGCGATGGTCATTCCGGCCTGCCGCGGTATGGAGCGCCGGTGGCAGGCTCTCGAAGCCAGCGATTTAGGCAATGGCGGATTGCATACCCGTTTTGTCGTTGACCGGGTGAAATTGTGGGTAGCAGCGATCGCCATTCCGCTGATTTTGGCAGGACTGTTCCGCGGAATGAACGCAGTCGTATAAGATGAGTTTCGCCGTCGCGCGTGATTGACGCTTAGGCGGCCCACGCCTAAGCAATTCCTTATGTTAAAGCCCAACGAAGCGCTCGACCGCGCGCAAAATCTTGTTTCTCAAGCCATCAAAGCGGGCGCGGATGCCGCCGATGCTGTCTATGTCTGCGACGCCTCGACCGAGGTGCAGGTACGGCTCGGCGCGCTCGAAGATGTTGCGCGTTCGGAGGGCGAGGATATCGGCCTGCGCGTGTTTGTGGGCCAGCGGTCTGCGACTATTTCGTCATCGAACATGAACCCGGCGATTTTGGCAGGGCTGGTGGCGCGCGCGATCGATATGGCGCGCGAGGCACCCGAGGACAAATATGCCGGGCTCGCCCCGCAAGACCGGTTGCTGAAAGGCGATTTGCCCGACCTCGATAGCGATGACGGCGAAGACCCCGATCCAGCAGTGCTTCGTGCAGTGGCGCTTGAATGCGAGGACGCGGCGCGGGCGATACCCGGTGTGACCAACAGCGAAGGCGCAGGTGCGAGTGCGGGCCGCGCGATCTTTGCGCTTGCGACCAGCCACGGGTTTGCGGGCGTTACATCGTCTTCTGGCTACGGCGTTTCGGCCAGCGTGCTCGCAGGCGAGGGCGACGCGAAGGAGCGCGATTATGATTGGCGCTCGGCGCGCCACTATGTCGATCTGGACAACGCCCTTACCATCGGCAAACGCGCCGGTGAGCGCGCTGTCAGGCGGGTAAATCCGGGTACGGTCAAGAGCGGTCAGATGCCTCTGGTGTTCGATCCGCGGGTTGGCGGTTCGTGTGTCGGACATTTGCTTGGCGGCATCGGTGGTTCCTCGATTGCACGCAAAACCAGCTTTTTGCTCGAATCCATGGGCGCACAACTGTTCGATAGCAGCATTTCGGTCATCGACGATCCGCACCGTCGGCGTGGGCTTGGTTCGAAAGCTTTCGACGGCGAGGGGCTGCCCACTGCGAAGCGTTCGATTATCGACAAGGGCGTTATCACCGGCTGGCTGATG
>JANONL010000209.1:0-3811 GCA_031420815.1 Sphingomonadales bacterium
TCCGTTACCCGCGAACAGCGGTTCCTTGCCCTGCCAGATCGACAGGTGGGTGTGCATGCCCGAGCCGTTATCTTCCTTGATCGGTTTGGGCATGAACGTCGCGGTCTTGCCATAAGCATGCGCCACCTGATGCACGACATATTTATAGATTTGCATGCGGTCGGCGGTCTGCGTCAGCGTACCGAAGGTCAGGCCAAGCTCGTGCTGGGCGGCGGCGACTTCATGGTGGTGCTTGTCGCAAGGCAAGCCCATTTCGAGCATGGTTGAAACCATCTCGCCGCGAATGTCCATGCAGCTGTCGACCGGTGCCACGGGGAAATAACCGCCCTTGGCGCGCGGGCGGTGGCCCATGTTGCCGCTGTCATATTTGGTGCCGCTGTTGGTCGGCAGCTCGATATCGTCGAGCTTGTAGTAAGACGTGTTGTAGCTGTTTTCGAAGCGCACGTCGTCGAACATGAAGAATTCGGCTTCGGGGCCGACATAGACGGTGTCGCCGATGCCGGTGGTTTTGAGATAGGCTTCGGCGCGCTTTGCGGTCGAACGCGGGTCGCGGCTGTAGAGTTCGCCGGTCGAAGGCTCGACGATGTCGCAGAACAGGATCATCATCGGCGTCGCGCTGAACGGATCAATATAGCACGCCTCGAGATCGGGCTTCAGGATCATGTCGCTCTCGTTGATGGCTTTCCAGCCTTCGATTGACGATCCGTCGAACATCAGGCCGTCTTCCAGCTCGTCCTCGCCGATCACGCTCGAAACCATGGTCAGATGCTGCCACTTGCCCTTAGGGTCGGTGAAGCGGACATCGACCCACTCGATCTCCTCTTCCTTGATGCGCTTGATAATATCTTTGGCAGTCGTGGCCATTTTGCTTTCCTTCTTTGGCTTGTCTTTTTTGGATGATTTGGATTTAGACGGCATCGTTGTCGCGCTCGCCGGTGCGGATGCGCAGCGCGGTTTCAACCGGGATGACGAAGATTTTACCGTCGCCGATGCGGCCGGTTTGCGCCGCTGCTGCAATTGCCTCAACCACACGGTCGGCAAGCGCGTCTTCGACGACAACTTCAAGTTTCACTTTCGGCAGAAAATCGACGACATATTCGGCGCCGCGATACAGTTCGGTATGGCCCTTCTGGCGGCCAAAGCCCTTGGCCTCAGTGACGGTGATACCCGACACGCCAACTTCATGCAGCGCCTCTTTTACTTCGTCGAGCTTGAACGGCTTGATGATCGCTTCGATCTTTTTCATGTTAGTCCCCATAATACGCCAGCGTTTGAGGCATGGCGGCTGCTCCGCGCGCGCGGATGATGATTGCTGCTTATCAAGTATCGTGCCAGTTTCGATCCACGGTTTCGCGCGATTCTTGATTCAAATCAGTCATTTCATCTGCCTAAAAATTAGGCAGGTGCCAGATTCATGGGCAGCAAAGCGGCGGTTTTACTTGGCCGCCTTTGCTGGTCCTCCAAGCGCTGCATCGTTCGCTTTGGCATAATGCGCACGGCTGATGGCATAGGCGCGCACTTGTTCGGCTTCGGCTGATGTAAGCACACTCGCGAAACTGACCATGCCGTTGCCTTTTAGCACGCCTTCAATGACGACCGATTTCCATGTCGCGGCATCGGCGATGGTACCGGATTTACGAAGATCGGGCAGAACACCGTTGCCGACTGCGCCGGGGCCGTGGCAGACCAAACAATAGCGTTGGAAGTTCGACTGACCCGCCGCAATGTCTGCAGGCGTGCCGATCTGTACCGGCGGTTTCCAATTGTAAGGCGGGGAGGCGGGAAGGGCGGGCAGGGCAGCTTTGCCACCCAGTTTCAACACGATCAGCCGCGGGATATTGGGCACGGCGGAATTTGTCGAACCGGCATAGCCCGACACTAACGGAAACGCTCCGCCTTTGCTGGTCAGGAAGGCGACATATTGCTCGCCGTCGACGGTGTAGGTGGACGCTCCCGACAGCACACCCGACTGCACATCAATGCTGGTCAGCAGCTTACCGGTATCGGCGCTGTACGCGTTAAACTTACCCATCGCGTCACCCTGGAACAACAGATTTCCGGCAGTCGTCATTGTGCCACCGTTCCACGGCGCAGGCTGGTTGATAGTCCATTTAGCTTTGCCGGTGCGCGGGTCAAACGCGACCAGCCTGCCGGTTGTCGCGGCTTTGACCGCTTTCACGAAATTGATGTCATCGGGCAAGTCAGCGGTCACCATCGCGCCGCCGACATTGAAGCCCAAAGCTTTCCGTTCCAATTCGTTCGGGGCAACGGGTGGCATATAGGCACCACCAATTTGCTGGGCGGGAATATAGACCAAGCCGGTCGCCGGATTATAGCTCATGGGATGCCAGTTATGCGCGCCGAGCGCCGACGGGTTGGCCATGTAGAGTTTGCCGGTTTTCTCATAGCGTGCTTCGGGATTTTCAATCGGACGGCTGGTCGCCATATCATAGCCGGTCGCCCAGGTTATGCCGTCGATAAACGGATTGGCGGCGAGCATTTTGCCATTGGTCCGGTCGATGGTGAAAAAGAACCCGTTCTTCGGCGCGTGGTAAATGACCTTCAATTCCTTGCCACCGCGTTTTTCGTTGGCGAGGATGATCGGCTGCGTCGCGGTATAATCCCACGTTTCGGCCGGAGTTTCCTGATAATGCCAGACATATTTGCCGGTATCGGGTTTCAGCGCGACGATGGAGGACAGGAACAGATTGTCGCCCTCGCCATTCGAACGGATGCCGTGGTTCCATGGGTTGCCGTTGCCGACGCCGATATAGAGTTGATCGAGCTCGGCGTCATAGACAATCGCATCCCAAACCGTGCCGCCGCCGCCGCTTTCGCGCCAGTCGCCTTTCTTGGGTTCGGTGCTCCAGGTCTTTGATGCGGTTTTCAATATGTCGTCGCTCGCGGCTCCGTCGGGTTCGCCCTTGGGGTTGGGGACGGTGTAGAACCGCCATGCCTGCTTGCCGCTATCGGCGTAATAGGCAGTAATATAGCCGCGTGCACCGAATTCTGCGCCGCCATTGCCGATGATGACGAGGTCTTTGACCACGCGAGGGACGCCAGTAATGGTGCCGTTCGATTCGAGATCGAGCGTTTGCGCGCTCCACAATTGTTTGCCGGTCTTTGCATCAAGCGAGATCAGTCGCCCGTCAATGGTGCCGACGAACAGCTGCCCCTTCCAAAACGCGACGCCCCGATTGACGACGTCGCAGCAGGCTTTGACGCCACGCGCTTTGTCAACTTCAGGGTCGAAGTTCCAAAGCGGCTTGCCGGTCTTGGCGTCGTAGGCGAATACCTTGGACCATGCAGTCGAGATGAACATCTTGCCATCGACGACAACCGGTGTCGCTTCCTGTCCGCGCGCATCGGGCAGGTCGGCGAACCAAGCAAGCCCCAAGTCTTTGACATTATCGGCGTTGATCTGAGTGAGCGGACTATGGCGTTGCTCGTTATAGTTGAACCCGGTCATGGCCCAGTTCGAACCATCGCCACCGGTTTTCAGATAATCGCCATCAACGGTGGCAAATGCCGGGTCTGCGTTGACCTCGCCGACCTTCTTGCATCCGCTTAACGCCAGCCCTAAACATGCGGCGACCGTCAGCCATAGTTTCCCGTTCATAGCTCTCTCCCTTGCACAAGAGGCTATGCTGCAATGCCTATTACGTCCAGCGTAAATTTAGCTGCGTGGTTAAACGATGGCTCTGATCGCCGCTTCCAACTGGCTCGCCGCATTTTCATAAACGCGTTGGCGCAGATTGAAGAGGATTTGCCCAGGCGCGGTGGCCGGCGTGCCGCCTTTGAACGGCGGGGC
>JANONL010000210.1:0-5531 GCA_031420815.1 Sphingomonadales bacterium
ATGATGCCGCCACCACCGCCGCGACCGAAGATCAAGGCATAAGGGCCTTTGAGTATCTCGACACGGTCGATGTTGTAAAGTCCACGATAATATTGGACGTCGTCGCGGACACCATCGACGAAGAAGTCGGCAGTGGTGTTCTGTCCGCGCAGGGTAATCTGGTCGCGGTTGCCTTCGCCCTGCCCTACTGTAGTGCCCGGTATATAGCGTAATACATCGGCAAGGCTGTGGTGCGATTGGTCGTCGAGTTGTTCGCGCGTTACAACATTGATCGTCTGCGGCACGTCGATAAGTGGCGTGTCGGTTTTGGTCGCAGTGACCGAGTTTGAAGCGACATAACCGTCATTCGCGCCGGTCACGATAATCGTCCGCTGATCGTCGGCGCTTGCCGCATCATAACTATCGGCGACGTCTGCCCGAACTGGCGCTGCAAGAAATATGGCGGTGGCGAGGGCAGATAATGAAGTTACGGCGAGGCGCATATCGAGGTTTCCAAACAGATGTAATTCTTGCGAATGGTTCGCATTTTCTAAATGCCTCGTTATTGCGACCAATTCGCAAATGCAATTGCAAATATCGTTTCCGGGAAAATAATTTTGTAATTAGCCGGCGTCTGCTATCAGTCCCGCTTTCAAACCGGAGCAAATTTGCATGAAAGCAACCATCTGGCATAACCCCGATTGCGGGACATCACGCAAGACGCTGGCGATTTTGCAGGACGCGTCAGACATCGACCTGACCGTTGTCGAATACCGGGAAACGCCGTTCACCCGTCAGAAGCTAGAACAGCTTTTTGCCGATGCGGGCATGACACCGCGCCAGGCGATGCGCACGCGCGAATCGCCTGCGGAACAGCTGGGATTGACCGAGCGCGCAAACGACGACGCCATATTGGCGGCAATGGTCGATCATCCCATCCTCGTCGAGCGGCCCTTTGTCGAAACCGACGAAGGTGTGCGGCTATGTCGCCCGCAGGACAAGGTTTACGAAATACTGTAGGCGCTGTCGGCAGGCTTAAGCAACGTTGCGGTGCTGCCGATTGAACAATTCCATGCTATCGGCAAAGCGCATCGGACGACCAAAATAATAGCCCTGGATTTTGTGGCAACCCAATTGCTGGATCATTGCCAGCTCGGCTTCGGTTTCGACGCCTTCGGCGGTCGTAGCGATGTTGAGACTGTCTGCCAGCGCGACAACCGCCCGGATGATGGCTAGGCTTTCGGGCTTGTTCTTCGCGGCCCCCTGCACAAAGCTGCGATCCACCTTGATCGTGTCGAAACGCACATTACGCAGATAGCCAAGCGACGAGTATCCGGTTCCGAAATCGTCGAGCGACAGCTTGATGCCAAGCCCGCGTAACCGGTCGAGCACCTGCACCGCCAAGCCGCCATCGCGCAGGAAAATGCTCTCTGTCACTTCCAGCTCCAGCCGCCACGCAGGCAAGCCGCTGTCATGCAATGCCGAAATTACGGCTTCGACAAACGATGTGCTGGTCAGTTGATCGACCGAAATGTTTACCGCAATTCGCGTCGATTCCGGCCATTTCATCGCATCATGGCATGCCTGACGCAGAACAAAGTCGCCGATTGGTACAATCAGTCGCGCGTCTTCGGCCACCGGCACAAATTTCATCGGCGACACATTACCGAATTTCGGGTTGTTCCAGCGCACTAGCGCCTCAAAGCCAACCAGCATATTGTCGCCCATGGCGTTGACCACTGGCTGATATTCGACATGCATCTGGTTGTTGGTGAGCGCGTTGCGTAGTTCGAATTCCATCAGCCGCCGCTCTTCGGCATTGGCGTGCAGCTTGTGCTGATAATTATGATGGGTGTTTCCGCCCTGATCTTTCGACCGGTATAGCGCAAGGTCGGCGCTCCGCATCAGCAGTTCGACCGTGCGGCCGTCAGCCGGACCCAACGCACTGCCGATACTAGCCCCGATAAACAGCGTGTTCTGGTCCACCTCATAGGGTTTGGACAGCGCTTCGATAATCCGCCCCGCGAGCGTCGCGACATATTTGGAATCGTTGGCGTCCTTGATCACAACCGCGAATTCATCACCCCCCAAACGACCACAAAGCTCGTTCTCGGTCATGATCAGCTGGAGCCGCCTCGCGACCTGTGCCAACAACCGGTCTCCCACCGGATGGCCCAAAGTATCGTTGACCGCCTTGAACCGGTCGAGATCGATCATCATGAAACCGCAACGACGGCGCCATTTGTCGGCGTCAGTCAATGCTTCGCCAAGCGCCTCGGTCAATTGCAACCGGTTGGGCAGGCTGGTGAGCGTATCGAACCGCGCCAAATGTGAAATCTTGTCTGCCGACACCCGTTGCTCGGTCACATCCGAACCAACGCCGCGGAAACCCAAAAAGGTGCCTTCTTCGGCATGGCGCGGTGATGCCGACAATTCCCACCACCTGGTTACTGCCTTGATCGTCACCGGCACAATCAGGTTGCTGAAAGATTCCCGTCGCTTCAACCGATCGGCAAGATCATGTAGCGCTTCGGGATATTGCCCCTTCTCCCACGCGTCGCCCGCGATCAGCTTCAGCAGCGGCTGACCTTCGATAGCCTTGGCCTCCTCGCCCAACGCATAAGCAAAGCGCGGACTGACATGCGTGGCGCAGCGCGTCGTATCGGTTTGCCACAACCAATCGGCTCCACTGTCTTCGAACTCGCGCAGCAACAGGCTGACCGTTTCGGACTTTTCCTGAACGATGGTATTCGCAACCTCGAACAATATTTGCGCCCGTGCCGACCGCAAGCATACGGTAATCAAAAGCGCGCCGATACCAAGCGATGCAACCGACAGAAAATATGCGCCGTGATAGACAAAGCCCGCAGCCGAGCAGATGCTGGTGACGCTAATGAAAATGGTCGCCGCCATCGGTGCGGTCGGCAATAGCAACGATACGTACACCATCAATACCAGCACGATTGACCACAGGCTGAGCACGTCCATAACGCCGCCACTCGTGCCGAGCCACGCAAATGCCGAACCCCAGACGGCTCCCGTTCCCAGCGCATGGACGTTGATACGCCTGACATCTTCGTTGCTGAGATGCGGACGGTCCAACACGAACGTGCTGCCGAACTCGTGGAACGAATAAAGATGAAATGCGCTAAACAGCGCGACCCAGCCGATGCTTGCCCACACCGGCGCGATACCCCGATAGAGCGACACTGCGACAATCGCAAAAAACAGGTTCAGTACAACCCGTAATGTTGTCCGCTGGCGCATAGTCCGCGCCTGAATGCCGCGCATTAATTCGCCATCGAGCCCGACCGGCTCCGCCAGCCCAAGCAACGCCTTGAACGACAATTCGCTTGGCAACTCTAAGGATCGGTCATTCTTTATCACACGCCGGTTGTAGCGGGTGAACCTTACTCAAAGGTAAGCAACCCGGCGATTCTGCAACAAATTTACGTAAAATTATCGAGTAAAATCAATGAAAAGCAAACTTTACCCCATATTAACCAGAAGTCTCGCTGCAAAGAATTGCAGCCAGGTTCTTAGGCAGCAATCGCATATGGCTGGATTTCGCCCGAGAGGTACAAATTGCGCGCCTTCGCCCGGCTCATTTTGCCCGAGCTGGTGCGCGGCAATGTGCGAGGCGGAACCAGCTCTACCACGCAATTCATGCCGGTAACCGAACGCACCTTGTCGCGGATTTGCTCGCGCAATTTTGCCCGTTCGACATCGTCGGTGGTCCGGCACTGGACAAGTACGGCTGGCGTCTCTTCACCGCCGGGCGTGGTGACGGCGAACGCCGCGATGTCGCCAGCTTTAAATCCAGGCAGCTGTTCTACCGCCCATTCAATATCTTGCGGCCACTGGGTCTTACCGGTTATGATAATCATATCCTTGGCGCGGCCGACGATGAAGATATAGCCGTTCGACAAATAGCCCATGTCGCCGGTATCGAGCCAGCCATCCACCAGACATGCGTCGGTCGATTCCTTGTCGCGGAAATATTCCTTCATTAACGACGGACCGGAACACCATATTTTACCGATGGTCTTCTCGCCAAGCGGACGACGATTCTCGTCGCGCACTTCTATGGTCATGTCCTTTACCGCTTTGCCGCAATTGACAATCGCGCGGTACCGCGTTGGGCGGTCAGCAGCCCCCGCGTGGCCGGTCAGTTCGGTTTCCTCGACGAGTTCGACCTGAATGCCTTCCCCCGGCGGCATGATCGAAACCGCAAGGGTCGTTTCGGCCAAACCATAGCTCGGCAAAAACGCCGAGGCCTTGAACCCGGCATCGCCAAACGCATCGACAAAGGCCTGCATCACGTCGGGCCGGATCATATCCGCACCATTGCCCGCAAGCCGCCATTTGGAAAGATCGAACCGTTCCGAAAGTTGCGTCTGGCTGGAAATCCGCCGCGCGCAAATATCGTAACCGAAGGTCGGTGAGTAACTGATAACGGTGCCGTCGGCAGCGCTGATTACGTCAAGCCATGCAAGCGGACGGCGGGCGAAATCCTCGGTCTTCATATAGTCGGTCGACACCTGATTGGCGACCGGCGACAGGAGACATCCGACCAGACCCATGTCATGATACCAAGGCAACCAGGATACACAGCGGTCGGTGTCAGTCACTTCCATCCCGTGGCTGTGCGCCGATAGGTTGTTGAGCAGCGCATGATGCGTCACCGCAACGCCGTGCGGAAACCGCGTCGATCCGCTGGAATATTGCAAATAGCAAATCTCGTTGGTGTCGGCGGTAGGCAAGTCGGCTTTGAGCGCGATGCGGTCGGCAAAACTTTCCCAATCGATACCCTCAACGCCACAAGCGCTCGCCGCTTCGCCCGCCATTTCGGCCAGCTCTGACGGATAGAACAGAATTTTCGGGTCGCAGCTTTTCAACTGCACCGATAGCTGATCGACATAGCTTTCCTTGCCACCGAACGAGGTGGGGAGCGGCAGCGGCACAGGCCAAGCGCCTGCGTAAATGCAGCCAAAGAACAACGCGGCAAAGTCGGTACCGGTTTCGGCGACTATTGCAATCCTGTCGTCTTTCTTGATGCCGTGGCTGATAAGTCGGTAGGCCGCCTGATGAGCGTCCGCCCGCATCTCGGAATAAGGATACGCGCGTGCAAGCTTGCCGCGCATATCATGGAAATTCAGGCCGCGTTTGCCGGTCGCGGCATAATCCAGCGCTTGGCCCAGCGTTGCAAAATCGGAAAGGCGGCGCGGCAATTCGTCCTGCGTCGGCGTCGGCACGAGTTCGCTCATGTTGTTTTCCTATAGCTTTTATTCGACCCGGAGCCTTTGGCCCGCCGTCATTTTTATAATTGTCGGCTTTTAACCGCCGATACGAGTTCAAAATTCGACCCGACTGTGGCACAAATAGGGCGTGAGAAATGCCCGCCCTCCGAAAAAACCTCCGCCGCCATTGAATGACGCGCGTTTGCGCGGCCTTGCTCTGCATTACGTCGGCAAATACGCAACCACGCGCGGCAAGCTGGCGACCTATTTGACCCGTAAAATTCGCGAACGCGGTTGGGATGGCGAACATAG
>JANONL010000211.1:0-5860 GCA_031420815.1 Sphingomonadales bacterium
CATTATGGCATCTCGGGCCGATCAACTGGCCTCGAACATCAATTTTTCGAAGTTCGGGCAAGCTACAGATCTTAAAAAGCGCATCTGGTTCACGATCGGCGCGCTGATCATTTTCCGGATGCTCAGCTTTGTACCGCTGCCTGGGGTCGATCCGATCGCACAGGCATTGCTGTATCAGAACAATGCCAGCGGCGGTGTGCTCGACATCTTCAACACATTCTCAGGCGGATCGCTCGAACGTATGAGCCTGATCGCGCTTGGGGTGATGCCTTACATTACCGCCTCTATCGTGGTGCAACTGGCGGCGTCCTTGTCGCCGACACTGGCCGCGATCAAGAAAGAGGGCGAAAGCGGACGCAAGAAGCTCAATCAATATACCCGTTACGGCACGGTGTTCCTGACTGGCTTGCAGGGCTATTTTCTCGCAGCAGGGCTGGAATCGCTTGCGGCGGCAAATGGCATTGCCGCTGTCGTAGAACCGGGCATGATGTTCCGCGTCGTTGCGACGGTCAGCCTGATCGGTGGCACCATGTTCCTGATGTGGCTCGGTGAGCAGATCACATCGCGCGGAATCGGTAACGGAATTTCGCTTATCATCATGGCGGGTATCGTAGCGCAGATGCCGCGGCTGTTCGTGAACCTGCTCGAAGGTGCGCGCACAGGTTCGATCAGCGGGTTCCTGATCGTCGGGTTCCTGCTAATGTTCGTGCTGCTTACGCTCCTAATCGTGTTCATGGAACGCGGCCAGCGGCGCGTGCTGATCCAGTATCCAAAGCGCGCGACGCAGCGCGGCATGATGCAGGCTGACCGCAGCCATTTGCCGCTGAAGATAAACACCGCAGGCGTTATCCCGCCGATTTTTGCTTCGTCCTTGTTGCTGCTGCCGATCACCATCACGCAGCTTGGCGGTAACAAGGTGGCGGGCGAAAGCGCCTTTGGCGACTTCGTCATCACGCTGAACCAATATTTGGCACACGGCCAGCCGGTCTATCTTCTGCTCTACGGTCTTGGCATTGTCTTCTTCTGCTTTTTCTACACGGCGGTTGTGTTCAACCCCGAAGAAACGTCGGAAAATCTGAAAAAGGCGGGCGGTTTCATCCCTGGCATCCGTCCGGGAAAGAATACCGAGACTTATCTCGATTATGTCCTGACGCGTATTACGGTGCTCGGCGCAGCCTATCTGACGCTGGTTTGCCTGTTGCCGGACTATGTGATGGGGCAGACTGGGCAGCAGCAGTTTTTTGCAATTGGCGGCACCAGTCTGCTAATTTTGGTCAACGTAACCATCGACACAATCTCGCAAATCCAGAGCCACTTGCTGGCGCATCAATATGGCGACCTTCTCAAGAAGGCGAAGCTGAAGGGTGGGCGGGCTCGTTAATAGACGGTCCGTCGACGATGAATAAAGGGGAGGGACTTCATGAACATCATCCTGTTGGGACCACCGGGCGCGGGCAAGGGAACGCAGGCCAGCCATTTGGTCGAAACATACGACATGGTGCAGCTTTCGACGGGCGATATGCTCCGCGCTGCGGTTAAGGCACAATCTCCGGTCGGACAGCAGGCTAAGGCCATAATGGACTCTGGCGGGCTGGTGTCTGACGTTATCGTGAATCAACTCATTGATGAAGCGCTCGGTACGCTCTCGATCACCACAGGCGTTATATTTGACGGCTATCCCAGAACATATGGCCAAGCGGTGTCGCTTGAAGGTCTGCTCGCTGGTCATGGGCGGAAGCTCAATCATGTGATTGAGCTTGAGGTTGATGAAGATGCGCTGGTTGACCGGATCACCGGTCGCTATACTTGTGCCAAATGCAATGCGGGTTATCATGATCGCCACAAGCAGCCAGTGAAGCCGGGCGTGTGCGACGAATGCGGTTCGACCGAGTTCAAACGCCGTCCCGACGATAATGAACAAACCGTCCGAACTCGCATGGAGGAATATCGTGCCAAAACCGCGCCAATTCTCCCATATTATGAGCAACGTGGTCTGGTAACAAGGGTCGATGGCATGTCCTCGATTGATGAAGTAACCGAGGCGATCTTGAAGATTTTGGATTAGTACTGTCCGTTACACCGTCATCGTGGAACTCGTTTCATCTTTGACGACTTCGGTCCACGATCTTGCTTTTGGCAGCTTAAACCGAAATTAAGACATTGAAAAAACTTCAGGGTGACGAGGATGAGTTGGGTTGTTAAGCCTGCCTGCATGAAAAAACTCTGCATCACTGGTATCGCCTTGTCAGCTCTCTCGCCTCCCGCCGATGCCGAGGTCAAAACCGTAACCGATACCGGCTTTAACGTTGTTCATGTCGCCGAAGTCAGTGCCACGCCCGACGTCATCTGGAAACGACTGATCGCCCCTAAGGATTATTGGAGCAAGGCGCATAGCTGGTCCGGAAGCAGCGCCGGGTTTTATATCGACGCGCAGGCCGGCGGATGTTTTTGCGAGCTGTTTCAGGAAAAGGGTGCTGACGGCAAAACCAGGACGACCGGCAGCGTCGAGCATATGCGAGTAATCTTTGCCCAGCCCGGTAAGGTGTTGCGAATGCAAGGTGCGCTAGGGCCGTTGCAATCGGAGGCGGTACTGGGAACACTAACGGTCGCGATGGAGCCGCTGAAAGACGGCAAAGGGACAAAGCTCAGTTTCTCTTACGTCGTCGGCGGCCACATGCGGTACAAGGTCGCTGAAATCGCGCCAGCCGTCGACAAGGTACTCGGTGAGCAATTCAAGGCGTTGATCGAACCCTTTGCGCCGAAAACGCCCGCTGAAGCGAAAGCAGACGGATTTCTGCTCGACGTCGACAGTATCGATGATACAAAAGCGAAACCGGAAAAGCCCGGACCAGATCGCGAAGCGGACCCGCAGTAATTGTCTGAGCACGCCGAAAACAAGGCACGAAGCGTTAAGCCGACGCAGAGGGGCATAAAGGCGAGGCTTGAAATCGGCTGGTGCGAAATGGTCGATATCCCAAGCCTTGGTCTTTCCCAAGTGCACGCGAAAATGGACACAGGGGCGGCGACATCATCGATCCACGCGAGCCGCGTTAAACCGGTCATCCGCGACAACAACCCTTGGGTCGAGTTCTGGTTTCGACCGAACGCTGGTGAAAAGCCGAAGCGATACGAAGCCGCTATAATAGAACGGCGCACGGTGCGCAGTTCCAATGGTCTGCGCGAAGAACGGTATGTCATCGCAGCGCAATTTTGCTTTGGTACGCTGTGCTGGCAGGGTCAACTCACCCTTGCAAACCGGCGATCAATGGCCTTTCCCTTGCTAATCGGGCGACGGGCGTTAAGGCGCGGCTTCTTGGTGAATAGCGGTCGGCGTTGGGTTCTTGGGAAGCCGCCGCAGTAAGGAACAAATGCACATGAAAATCGCGATGTTGGCGCGCAACGCCGACCTCTATTCGCACCAGCGCATTGTCGAGGCGGCGCGCGCGCGCGGTCATGACATTGACGTGCTCAACACACTGCGCGTGACTATGAACATCACCTCACACCGGCCAGAGGCTTATTATCAGGGCGAGAAGCTGGGCAAATATGACGCGGTCATCCCGCGTATTGGGGCGTCGGTTACCTTTTACGGGCTTGCGGTATTGCGCCAGTTCGAGATGATGAACGTGTGGCCATTGAACGAGAGCGTTGCCATCGGTCGCTCGCGCGACAAATTGCGATCGTTGCAGATACTGGCGCGTAAGGGTCTGGGCCTGCCCGTCACCGCCTTTGCCCACGACCCGCGCCAGACCGATGAAGTGATCCAGATGGTCGGCGGTGCGCCAGTAGTCATCAAATTGCTCGAAGGCACGCAAGGCATTGGCGTTGTTCTTGGTGAAACAGAGAAATCGGCGCGGTCGGTAATCGAGGCGTTTCGCGGTGCCAATGTGAACATATTGGTGCAGGAGTTCATCAAGGAGGCGAACGGATCGGACATTCGCGCTTTTGTTATCGGCAACAAGGTGGTGGCTGCGATGCAGCGGCAGGGCGCGGAAGGTGACTTCCGGTCGAACCTGCACCGTGGAGGAACGGCGACCGCGATCAAGATTACGCCCGAGGAACGCTCGACCGCGGTCAGGGCGGCGCGGGCGATGGGGCTGAACGTGGCGGGCGTCGATATGCTGCGTTCCAACCACGGCCCGGTGATCATGGAAGTGAATAGCTCGCCGGGGCTTGAGGGCGTCGAGAAAGTTACTGGCAAGGATATTGCAGGCAAGATCATCGAGTTTATCGAGGAAAATGCGGTAGACGGGAAAACCAAGACAAAAGGCAAGGGATAGCGCCCGCTACCCTTGACAGCGTAGGCGACTCACCGTAAAGCGGCGTTAATTCCGAACATCTGGTACAGCCAGCAGCGTCTTATGGCGTCCGCTGGTTTTATGCGTTTCGTGAAGACACATCAGCGTTGAGATAAGGTATCCTTCGGGTAATCCTTGTGGAGCAGGAGTTAATTTAGTGGCACGTATCGCCGGGGTGAATATCCCAACCAACAAGCGCGTGATCATCGCGCTTACCTACATTCACGGGATCGGTCGCACCAAAGCGGTCGAAATCGCGGACAAGCTTAAAATTGATCATAGCCGCCGTGTGCAAGACCTTTCGGATGCCGAAGTCCTGCAAATCCGCGAAACCATCGATGCCGATCACACCGTTGAGGGCGACCTTCGCCGGACCGTGTCGATGAACATCAAACGTCTTATGGACCTCGCCTGCTACCGTGGCCTTCGCCACCGCAAGGGGCTTCCGGTTCGTGGCCAGCGTACGCATACCAATGCGCGCACCCGCAAGGGCAAGCCAAAGGCAATTGCTGGAAAGAAAAAGTAAGAGGCCTTGAGGCTCTGCTCATTTTTTCCCAGATTTCGAATAGGATACACACAATATGGCACGCGAACCACAGCGCATTAAAAAGCGGGAGCGCAAGAATATCTCGGCAGGTGTTGCCCATGTCAACGCCAGCTTCAACAACACGATGATCACAATCACCGATGCGCAAGGCAACACGATCAGCTGGTCATCGGCGGGCACAATGGGCTTCAAGGGTAGCCGCAAATCTACGCCTTACGCGGCCCAGGTCGCCGCCGAAGACGCGGGCAAAAAGGCCGCCGATCACGGCGTGCGGACGATCGAAGTCGAAGTCAAAGGCCCGGGTTCGGGTCGCGAGTCGGCGCTGCGCGCGTTGCAGGCGGTCGGTTTCACCATCACCTCGATCCGCGACGTGACCTCGATCCCGCACAACGGTGTTCGTCCGTCGAAACGGCGTCGGGTTTGACACTGCGCGTCTAAAAAATTCGTTTCGGGAACGGCTGGCCGGTCGTTCCTTCTTTTACCATAGGCAGACCGGTACGGTGCACCAAATCCCGGTTTCGCCCAAACAATAGGGAACATCCATGTCCGTCAACATCAAGAACTGGCAGGAACTCAAGAAGCCCAACGCACTCGAACTGAAGAGCGGCAGCGATGCCAAGCGCAAGGCAACATTTGTTGCCGAACCGCTTGAGCGTGGTTTCGGCCTGACACTCGGTAACGCGTTGCGCCGTGTATTGCTCTCTTCGTTGCAGGGCGCTGCGATCACGTCGATCAAGATCGAGAACGTGCTGCACGAATTCTCGTCGCTGGCCGGCGTCCGCGAAGATGTCACCGACATCGTCCTGAACATCAAGCAGGTTGCGCTGAAAATGGAAGGCGAAGGCCCGAAGCGGCTTCAGCTTTCGGCAACCGGCCCCGGCGAAGTGAAGGCTGGCGACATCGCGGTTTCGGGCGACATCATCGTCATGAACCCCGACCTCGTCATCTGCCACCTCGATGACGGCGCGACGCTCAACATGGAAATCACCGCCGACAGCGGCAAGGGTTATGTGCC
>JANONL010000212.1:0-2741 GCA_031420815.1 Sphingomonadales bacterium
ACCGGCGAGCGCCTGGCTGCAGGCCGCGAGATCAGCCGCGACCGGTTGGCCACGCTCCTTCAATCCAACGGCTATTTCCGCGTCGACACCGTCGCTGAGGCGGGCGAGTTCGCGATGCGCGGCAGCATCGTGGATCTGTTCCCGGCGGGTAGCGAATACGGGTTGCGCCTCGATTTCTTCGGCGACGAGATCGAAAGCATCCGCCGCTTCAACCCGTCCGACCAACGCAGCATCGACAAGATCGACCATTTCGACCTGCTACCCGCAGTCGAAGCTTTGATGGACGAAGAATCGATCCGCCGTTTCCGCACCGGCTACCGCGAACGATTTGGCGTTACCGCGACCGGTGATCCGCTTTATCAAGCCGTCTCGGAAGGCCGCCGCCTGTCGGGCATGGACCACTGGTTGCCCTTGTTTGAAGACCGGATGGCGACGATTTTCGATCACGTCGGTTCGGACACGCTGATTATCCGCGACGGCGGCGCGGCTTCGGCGGGGCAATCGCGGCTCGATGCCATTACCGACTATTACGACAACCGCGTGCGCGCACAAGTTGCAGAGCCGGGCAGTTACCGGCCGTTACCGCCGGAAATGCTGTACCTGTCGGCGGACGAGTTGGAAGCGCAATTTGTCGGGCAAGCAGCACATCTGCTCAGCCCGTTTGCCCAACCCGATTCCGCCAGTATTATCGATTTCAAAATTGCCGCTGGCCGCGACTTCGCGCCCGAACGTGCGCAAAAGCTCAACATTTATGAAGCCGTTGCCGGTCATCTGAAGGCGCTGCTTAAATCGGGCAGCAAAGCAATCATTGCCAGCTATTCTGCAGGTGCGCGCGAAAGGCTTAAAGGCCTGCTCTCCGATCACGGCGCGCCGACGCTGACCGAAGCTGACGGCTGGCAACGTGCGTTGGGCGTAAACAATGCGGTCGCAATGGTTGTGCTGCCGATCGACCACGGCTTTGTCACCCCAGAAGTCGCGCTCATCAGTGAACAGGATATGCTTGGCGACCGGCTTGTCCGCCGCCAGAAACGCCGTAACTCAGCCGATGCTTTCCTTGCCGAGCTGGCGGCGCTCACCCCCGGTGATCTCGTCGTCCACACCGAACATGGTATTGGCCGCTACGAGGGCTTGGTGTCGATCCCCGTGGGCAACAGCCCCCATGACTGTGTGGCGCTGAGCTACTCGGGCGGCGACAAACTGTATGTGCCAGTCGAAAATATCGATGTGCTCTCGCGCTATGGCTCGGACAGTGAGCATGTCACTCTCGACAAACTGGGCGGCGAGGCGTGGCAGCGGCGTAAATCAAAGCTCAAGGAACGCATCCGAGCGATTGCGCACGAGCTACTCAAAACCGCCGCCGAACGTGCGTTGCGCGCCGGCGCCGTTGTCGAAATCGACGACCAATCCTATGCCAGCTTCGTCGATCGATTCCCTTATGAGGAAACCGACGACCAGCAACGCGTCATCATCGAAGTGCTCGACGATATGGCGTCGGGCAAGCCGATGGACCGGTTGGTCTGCGGCGACGTTGGCTTCGGCAAAACCGAGGTTGCTATGCGCGCCGCGTTCGCCGCTGCGATGGCCGGACATCAGGTTGCAATCATCGCGCCGACGACTTTGCTCGCGCGCCAGCATTATAGCAATTTCGTCGAACGCTTCCGCGATTTGCCGTTGAAGCTGGGGCGTCTCTCTCGCCTTGTTCCGACCGCCGAAGCGAGCACCACCCGCGACGGCCTGACCGATGGCACGATGGATATTGTCATCGGGACCCATGCGGTGCTTGCGAAGTCGATCAAGTTCAAACGGCTCGGGCTGGTCGTCGTTGATGAGGAACAACGTTTCGGTGTTACGCATAAAGAGCAACTAAAAGCCCTGAAAACCGACGTCCATATGCTGACGCTGACCGCAACCCCCATCCCGCGCACGCTGCAAATGGCGATGTCGGGACTGCGTGATCTGTCGGTAATCCAGACACCGCCGGTCGATAGGTTGGCCGTCCGCACCTATGTCATGCCGTGGGATCCGGTGGTGCTGCGCGAACATTATCGCGGCGGGCAGAGTTTTTTCGTCGTGCCGCGCATCGCCGACCTGACCGATATCGAGGAATTTTTGCGCGTCGAGGTGCCCGAAATCAAGCACGTGACTGCGCACGGCCAGATGGCAGCAACCCAAGTCGAAGAGCGGATGAGCGCGTTCTACGAGAAGCGCTACGACGTGTTGCTCTCCACCACCATCGTTGAAAGCGGGCTCGACATTCCGAGCGCAAACACGCTCATCATCCACCGCGCCGACCGCTTTGGTCTGGCGCAGCTCTATCAGCTTCGCGGTCGCGTTGGTCGGTCGAAAACCCGCGCTTATGCCTATCTCACAACCGAGGTCAATCGCGCGCTAACCGAAACTGCCGAGAAGCGGCTCAAGGTCTTGGGTGACCTCGATAGCCTTGGCGCAGGCTTCCAGCTGGCCAGCCACGACCTCGACATTCGCGGCGCCGGCAATCTCGTCGGCGACGAGCAGTCGGGGCATATCAAGGAAGTCGGCTTCGAACTCTACCAATCGATGCTCGAAGAAGCGATCATGGACGCGAAGGCCGACGCCTACGGATTTATGAAACCACGTGGCAGCTTCTCTCCGCAGATCACTATCGACGCACCGATCCTGATCCCCGATGATTATGTTCCGGACCTGTCGGTCCGTATGGCGCTATACCGCCGCCTGAACGACCTCGACGAAGCGCAGGATAT
>JANONL010000213.1:0-7717 GCA_031420815.1 Sphingomonadales bacterium
GTGAAGTTTGACAGCGTCAAGCCGAGCGACACTCCCGGTGGCTATGGCCGGATCTCCTACGGCCGTTTCAACGCGGTCAACGCCCAAGGTGGCGTTGGCGGTCCGCTTGGCGAGCAGGTCAGCATTCGCCTCTCGGGAATGTATCAGCGTCAGGACGACTATGTCGATAACGTCCTGCCATCAGGCACCACCAAAGACGCGCTGGAGGGTTATGAAGAATATGCCGCGCGCCTTCAGGTTCTGGCAAAGCCAAGCGAAAATCTTGATATATTGTTGACCGGCCAGTTCCGTTCGCTTGACGGCACGGCACGCGTGTTCCGCGCCAATGTATTTACGCGCGGCCAACAGGGCCTGAACGCCAATTACAACCGCTACCGCGTTTCGACCGATGGCAAGAACGAACAAACCGTCGACACGCAAAACGCCTCGGCTCGCATCACTTATGATGCGGGGCCTGTGTCGCTCATTTCGGTCACAAGCTATTGGCACGGCGACGCGACGTCGGTGGGTGACGTTGACGGCGGTTTCGGCGCGAACTTCTTGCCGGTCGGATTATCGGGCCCGGGCAATATCCCGTTCACCGCCGAAACACGCGACAGCGTGCCTACTCTGAAGCAGTTCACGCAGGAATTCCGGATCGCCAGCAACGGCGATGGCGCGCTGAGCTATCAGGCCGGACTTTTCTACTTTGACGAAAAATTGAGTATCGTCAGCGAGAATTATTCGACACTGGGTGACCCGAACAACGCGCCCGGCGGCGTGAATATTCTGGTTTCGCAAGCGCAAAAGAGCAAGGCTTATGGCGTCTTCGGTTCGCTAACCTATCGGCTTACCGACCAGTTCAGCGTAACGGGCGGGATTCGCTACAACGACGATAAACGCACTTACGGCGTTGTCCGCAGCAAAGACACGCAGTTTCCAGGCTTCCTGCGGGATCCGCTCGGCAGTGTGAACCGCCGCGTTAGCGACAACAATATAACTTGGGATTTGAGCACCACTTATGCCGCGACCAGCGATGTAAACCTCTATGCCCGCGTTGCGCGGGGCTACCGTGCGCCAAGCATTCAGGGCCGCATCCTGTTCCCGGCGAACACCGCACAAACTCTGGAAGACGGCGTGACCATCGGCCAGTCTGAAACCATCACCTCATGGGAAGCCGGTGTAAAATCGACATTTCTCGACGGGCGGGGTCGGTTCAACGTCAATGGATTTTACTATAACCTCAAAAACGCGCAGCTGACCGCCGTCGGCGGCACCGTAAACTCCAACCGGCTGATCAATGCCGACAATGTGCGCGGTTACGGCTTTGAAGCCGATCTTGAACTGAAGCCAATACCCGAACTGTTGCTAACGGTTGGTCTCAGCTACAACGACACGCAGATCAAAGATGCCAACCTGACGACCGCCGCATGCGGCGCAACCCGGTTGGACACTTTCCCGAATGTATCGCTGTGCACCCTGCTCGACCCGATTGTCGTTGCAGCCGCGCCGTTCTCGTCAGCGATTGTCAACATCAACGGCAACAGCCTGCCGCAGAGCCCCAAATGGATTGCCAACTGGACCGCACGCTACGGCGTTCCGGTCGGCAACGGCGAAATCTACGCCTATACCGACTGGGCTTACCGTTCGAAGATCAACTTCTTCCTCTATGAATCGGTCGAGTTCCAGGACAAGCGGATGCTCGAAGGCGGCTTGCGCGTTGGTTACAAAACCGACAGTTTCGATATCGCGGCGTTCGCGCGTAACATCACCAATGACACATCTGCGGTAGGCGGCATCGATTTCAACAACCTGACTGGTTTCGTCAACGAACCGCGCATCTGGGGCGTGGAAGCAGGCTTCAAGTTCTGAAATGGGATGACATTAAACTGACGAGTCATCCTAAACTTGTTTCAGGAGCTTAATTTTCTGGCGCTGGAAATAAGTAAGATACTGAAACAAGTTCAGCATGACGTAGTTGGTTAGGCATAGGGTTGCGGCACGCTTGTAGCGCCTGAGACGTGATAGAAGGGGCGGGTGCCAAACACGGCACTTGCCCCGTTCGCCCAACAGCGTTAAAGGCGCTTCTCTTCGCGGTAACGTGAAGTGCAGGAGTTTAGCTCAGTTGGTAGAGCATCGGTCTCCAAAACCGAGGGTCGTGGGTTCGAGTCCCCCAACTCCTGCCATTTTCTTGACATTGTGACAGTTGCTTGCAACGCTTTGTTGTGTTGCGGAGAGGCGATGATGAGCGATTGGCAGGGATTGATTGATAACGCTGCGGCTTTTGCCGCGAAGCGCGAAGAATTTGACCGCAATGGCTATGTGCTGTTCGAGTCGGTGCTCGCAAACGCGGTGCTGGCCGATATCCGCGCCGCGCTTGCCCCTTATCTCGCCGCCGACATAGCCGGCCGTAACGACTTTGAGGGCCTCAAGACCAACCGCATCTACGCCATGCTGGCGAAGTCTCCGGTTTTCGCCGATCTCGCCTGCCACCCGCTGCCGCTGGCTTTTGCCGAAGCGGATTTGGGTAAGGAATGCCTGCTCTCCGCCTGTCTGGCGATCAACATCCATCCGGGCGAAACCGTCCAGCCGTGGCATTATGACGATAGCCATTACCGCCTGCCCCGCCCGCGCCAATCCCTGGGTGTCAGTGCATTCTGGGCGATCGACGAGACCACAGCGCTGAACGGTGCGACCGAGATCATTCCCGGTAGCCATGTCTGGCCCGAGCAGAATCTGCCCGGCGGCAATACATTGGCGACCTTTGCCGACAAGCAGGTCCGCGATGTCGGTGACGACCCCGGCGCGCGCGCGGACAGCGTCCAAGTGCCGATGAAACCCGGGTCGCTGATGCTGGCCAAAGGGACATTATGGCATCGCGGCGGAGCCAACCGGTCGGACAAGGCGCGGATGATCATTACCCCGCAATATTGCCCCGGCTGGACACGGCAGCTGGAAAACATGGTACTCGCGGTCCCGCCCGCTGTCGCTGCAACCTTGCCCGAACGAGCGCAGCAATTATTGGGCTATGGCATCCATCCGCCCTTTATGGGTTATGTCGATGGCATGCATCCGGCGCGGGTTCTGGCGACAAACTAATCCTCTCTAAATCGAAGATTTGGGGAGGTGGCAGTTGCGTAGCAACTGACGGAGGGGCCCTCGCCGACCGTTGCTGGCCCCTCCGACACGCCTTCGGCGCGCCATCTCTCCATCTTTTCAAGATAGGGAGGATAAGAAGCTTAATGCGCTTTGGCGGGCCATATTTTATGATGCACCCATACAATCACCGCGCCTAGCGCGAGGCCGAACACGCCGCACAGCGCCGCATCGACAATCCAGCCGATAAGACCGCCTTCTATTCCGATTGCCGCCCCCGGATAGAAATGCAGGCCGTGCAAGATAATCTGGCCGCCGACCCACAGCATCGCTGCGGTGCCAACCGTCGACAGGACGGCGAGTAACTTTGGCATTCCCCGCACCAGCCCGCGACCGATCGCCTGCGACCCGCCATTCTTGCGCTGCGCCATGTGCAAGCCGATATCGTCCATCTTTACGATCAACCCGACGACGCCGTAAACCGCAATGGTGATCCCGATCGCAACGACCACCAGCGCGCCAGCCTGGCCCCAAATTGATGGGATATCATCGGCAACATCTTTCAACGCAATCGCCATAATTTCGGCGGACAATATGAAATCGGTGCGGATGGCACCTGCCGCCATCGTCGCCTCATGTTCGGCGCTGGTCAGCTCTGCGACTTCTTCGGCCAACGTCTCTTCCTCGCCGTCGGTCGCGTCAGTGAATTTTTCGATCACCTTTTCCGCACCCTCGAAACACAGATAAGCGCCGCCGATCATTAATATCGGCGTAATCGCCCACGGCAGGAACGCGCTCAAAAGCAAGGCAGCAGGCAGGATGAACAGCAGTTTGTTCTTCATCGAACCCTTGGCAATCCGCCAGATAATCGGCAACTCGCGGTCCGGAGTGAAACCGGTAACATATTGCGGAGTGACGGCGGTATCGTCGATCACGACCCCGGCAGCCTTGGTGCTCGCCTTGCCGGCAGCAGCCGCAACGTCATCGATCGAGGCGGCGGCGACTTTGGTAATGGTGGCGATATCGTCGAGTAAGGCGGCTAGACCGGATGGCATGGAATTTCCCTGTTCTGGAGCAGTTTCGACTGGATAGCCGATGTTCGGTGCATATCAAGGCCGGTGACCGGAGGAAAATTCGATCCCGTGGATGAAAAGGCGGCCCTCCATCGTTTCCATATCACCATCAGGTTCAAGGATACGAAAAATGAAGAATTTTGCGAAAACGATATTGCTCTTGGGTGCTGCTGTCGCTGCTGCATCGAGCCAAGCCGCCCCCTTTGCAGACAGCGCCACTGACAGCACCGAAATCCGCAGCGCGCCGATTGCGGGCGTTTACAACAAATTTTGGTATTCTTACCTTGCCGACGTGCGTGAAGCCGAACAAGAGCTGGGCAGCGACCTGAAGCATTCGACCGATGCCGAGGATCAGCGCGATGCCTGGGAAGAATATCATCATGAACTGGTCGATGCTGACAAGGATTATGTGAAAGAGATGCGCGAGCGCGGCTACCGTGCCGGGCGCGTAACGGTTGGCTGAAAATTCCCCTCCCTGAAAAACAGCCAACCTAACTCGGTGGCGGAAGTGTAATGCTTCCGCCATTTTTTGTGATGCAGGAGTGTAGGGCAACCGCCACTAGACCCAATCCGTTGCTCCAGCGCAGGCTGGAGCCTATCTCGTCTTGCGGTTGAGACGGACATACGTAATGGGCACCAGCCTGCGCTGGTGCGACGAACGCATTCAGTACCTATTTTGCTTTGAAAGACTATTTCCAACCTTTAGCTTTGGCCGCCTTTTCCTGCGCAGCATCAAGCGGTTCACCCGCCATCATCGCCGCAGCCGCCTCAGTCAACACACCTGCCGACGCCTGCCGATATTGTGCTGCGGCTTGCCCCGAAAGCGTCTGGCGCAGGTTCCACGCACCGCCGGTGTTGCAAGCAATGCCGTCGAGCGCCGGGCTTTCAAAGGTACGGCAATATTCGCCCGATTGGTTGGCGAAGCTGGTACCAATGCGGATTTTGGCATCGGTCGGCTGCGTTGCCGCCAATTGGGTTTGCAGGGCGTCGGATAACGTGCCCGATGCAACCAGTTGCCCGCCTTGGTCGCTGACGTTGCCTGAGCCGCGGTTGAGTGCATAGCCGCCGATCATCAGACCCAAAGCCAGCGACGCCGCCATCGCTCCCCACTGGGCAATCGCCGGACGCCGGACGGCAGCGCGCGCCTCGCGGCGCTGGCCCAGACTGTCATCGACATTTGTCCCGGCCGAAGCGGAAAGGAGAGCGGTTAGCCGGTCGGGCAATGCCTCGTCCAGCACCGGCGCATAATGGCTCGACAGTTTTTCGCGCAAAGCGCGTTCCCGCTCGACAGCTTTAGCCAGTTCGGCATCGGTTTCGAGTGCGTGTTCGATCCGCTTGGCCGTCACCAGATCCAGTTCGCCGTCGACATAAGCGGCAATCGTAGCGTGATCGAAGGTCATGCCGCTTCTCCCAATTCGCGCAACAGCGCCTCGCGCCCGCGTACCAGCCGTGAGGTTAGCGTACCAATCGGCACCTCCAATATCGCGGCGGCCTCCTTATAGGCATAGCCCTCGACCAAAACGAGAATCACCGCCTCACGCTGCTCATCGGGCAGCCGTGCCATCGCCTTGTCGACATCGTTCAGTTCGAGCGATGCTTCCATCCGGTTATAGCTGTCATCGGCAATTTGCATCACGCCGTCGTCGATGTCGCCATGCACACCGCGCCGTGCAGAGGCACGCCGGTTGTCGATCCATATATTACGGGTAATACGGTACATCCAGCTATCCAGTCTCGTTCCTTCCTGCCACTGGTCCCGCGATTTCAACGCACGTTCGATCGCCGCCTGACACAGGTCATCCGCGTCCGCAGGATGATGTGTCAAACCACGCGCAAACCGGCGAAGTCGCGGTAACAGCGCAAGCAGTTCCTGTTCAAAGGCCATTCAATATAGTTCCGCCTTACATGGATGAAACGACGACATTCACACGTTTCATCCATAGCCCCTTCAAAAAACATTCGGGTGAAATGTTGCACCGTCTATAAGGTAAAACAAGCAAATGGGAAAACTGGTTTCATATAAGGCGGTCGGCGCAATCGCGCTGCTCTTGCTGTCGGCAAGCGCTGCCGGACAGCTTGGCCTGCCGCGCGTCGGATTGCCGGGAAATCTCGATTTGCCCGTCGATCTGCCGGACACGGGGCCAATAGCTGCGCGTCAGCTGGCGCGTACGCTGAAGGTTGCCCGCATCGACCGGCTAACCGGCTTCGTCAGTTCAAATCGCGACGCCATCGAGTGGGATGCCGACCGCAATCCATCTGTGCGCGGTGTGCTGATCGCCACCGGCATCGATCAGGCGGCCATTGCCACGGCGACGGACGCAGGTTTTGCGATATTGGAACGCGAGCGCATTGAAGGGCTGGATATCGATCTGGTGCGCTTTATCGTTCCTGAAGACATGGGGCTAAAAGCCGCGCAAAAGCGCTTGCAAAAGCTGTTGCCTGGTACCGAAATAGAAGCCGACAACATCTACTTCCAGGGTAGCAGCTCCCTGCCGTTGGCCCTGCCCGGCTTGGCGCTTGCAACTGGCTCGGTTGCTAATGCCTCGCTCGGCATGATCGACGGCGGGGTTGCGGCCCATGCATCGGTTGCAGGCCGCGTCGAGCAGCAGGGCTTTGCCAAAGGCGCACCCGTTTCCAGCAGCCACGGCACCTCGGTCGCGGCGTTGATGATCGGCAAGGGCGGCGTCTCGGGCGGCGCACCTGGCGCGTCCTTACTGGCAGCCGACGTCTATGGCAGCGACAAGGCAGGCGGCAATGCCAGCGCAATCGCACGCAGCCTTGGCTGGCTTGCGGTCCGCGGCGTGTCGGTTGTTACCATCAGCTTGGTCGGGCCAGACAATGCGCTCCTCAAAAAAGCCGTCGCCAGCGCGCAACGCAAAGGGATGATCATTGTCGCCGCGGTCGGCAATGACGGCCCCGCCGCCCCTCCCGCATTTCCGGCGTCATACCCCGGCGTACTAGCAATCACTGGCGTCGATGCCAAAAATCGTGGATTGCCGGAGGCCGGACGCGCATCGCATACCGACTTCGCCGCACCGGGTGCGGATATTTGGAGCGCACTCGATAGCGCCCGCTTGGGCAAGGTGCGCGGCACATCTTTTGCCGCCCCGCTGGTCGCGGCGCGCCTGTCAGTTTTTTATCCCGCCCAGGCAAATGGCGCTATCGAGGCTGCTGTGCGGAAATTGATGAACGAAGCGGTGGATCTGGGAAAAAAAGGCCGCGATCCGGTTTATGGTCACGGGCTGATTTGCGGAGAATGCGTTGGTCGCTGAAAAAAATCGCGCCGTGCCGGATTAAATCCGGACGCACCATCGTTGCTCCTACATGTCGGCAATATTGCCGCAAATCAGGAGAACGAAAATGAAATTCAATTTCAAACATTCGGTCATTCCGGCGATTGCGCTGATGGCAATGGCAGCTTCGCCTGCATCGGCCCAGTTGCTGGGCGGTGCAGGCGGCGGTGGCCTTGGCGGCGGACTCGGCGGCGGTCTGGGCGGTGACGTAACCGGTACCGTAACCCGTACCACCGGCAGTGCGACGGGATCGATCAACGGTTCGGGCAGCGGCGA
>JANONL010000214.1:0-3012 GCA_031420815.1 Sphingomonadales bacterium
CCGCACGTTCAAGCCAGAACGCGACGGCCTGTTCTGCGCGCGCATCTTCGGCCCCGTAAAGGATTACGAATGCCTGTGCGGCAAGTACAAGCGCATGAAATATAAGGGCGTTGTCTGCGAAAAGTGCGGCGTTGAAGTCACTGTCACCAAGGTGCGCCGCGAGCGCATGGGCCATATCGAACTGGCCGCGCCGGTTGCCCACATCTGGTTCCTGAAGTCGCTGCCATCGCGCATCGGCCTGCTGCTCGACATGCAGTTGAAGCAGCTAGAGCGCGTGCTTTATTTCGAGAACTACATCGTCACCGAGCCCGGCCTGACCGCGCTCGAAAAATTCCAGCTGATGAGCGAAGATGAACTGCTCGACGCGCAGGATGAATATGGCGAGGATGCCTTCACCGCATCAATCGGTGCCGAAGCCGTCAAGCAAATGCTGATGGACCTCGACCTCGTTCAGGAACGTGACGATCTGCTTGCAGAACTGGCGGTGACCAAGTCCGAACTGAAGCCGAAGAAGATCATCAAGCGTTTGAAGGTCGTCGAAAGCTTCATCGATTCAGGCAACAAGCCCGAATGGATGATCCTCGACGTCATTCCGGTCATTCCGCCCGAATTGCGCCCACTGGTGCCGCTGGACGGCGGTCGTTTTGCGACGTCGGATTTGAACGATCTCTATCGCCGCGTGATCAACCGTAACAACCGTCTGAAGCGCCTGATCGAACTGCGCGCGCCTGACATAATCGTCCGCAACGAAAAGCGGATGTTGCAGGAAGCCGTTGACGCGTTGTTCGACAACGGTCGCCGTGGCCGCACTATCACCGGTGCGAACAAGCGTCCTTTGAAGTCCCTCAGCGACATGCTCAAGGGCAAGCAAGGCCGTTTCCGCCAGAACCTTCTTGGTAAGCGCGTCGATTATTCGGGTCGTTCGGTCATCGTAACGGGTCCAGAACTGAAATTGCATCAATGCGGCCTGCCAAAGAAAATGGCGCTCGAACTGTTCAAGCCGTTCATCTACTCGCGTCTCGATGCCAAGGGTCTGTCGATGACGCTGAAGCAAGCGAAGAAGTGGGTTGAAAAGGAACGCAAGGAAGTCTGGGACATCCTCGACGAGGTTATCCGCGAGCATCCGGTTCTTCTCAACCGTGCGCCAACGCTGCACCGTTTGGGCATCCAGGCGTTCGAACCCGTTCTGATCGAAGGCAAGGCTATCCAGCTTCACCCGCTCGTCTGCTCTGCATTTAACGCCGACTTCGACGGTGACCAGATGGCGGTCCACGTGCCGCTGTCGCTTGAAGCGCAGCTGGAAGCCCGCGTATTGATGATGTCGACCAACAACATCCTGTCGCCAGCCAATGGTAAGCCGATCATCGTTCCTTCGCAGGATATGGTCTTGGGCCTTTATTATCTGTCGATGGATCGTAAAGGTGAACCCGGCGAAGGCATGATGCTGTCGGACATGGCCGAAGTGCATCAGGCAATCGAGGTTGGCGCGGTAACGCTCCATTCCAAGATTATCGCGCGCGTCCCGCAAACCAACGAAGCGGGTGAACAACATATGGTGCGTTACAACACGACACCGGGCCGTATGTTGCTCGGCGAATGTTTGCCGCAAAACCACAAGGTGCCGTTCGAAACCGTCAACCGCCTTCTCACCAAGAAGGAAATCGGCGACGTTATCGACCAAGTCTATCGCCACACCGGTCAGAAGGACACGGTGTTGTTCGCCGATGCGATCATGTCGCTGGGCTTCAAGCACGCGTTCAAGGCTGGGATTTCGTTCGGTAAGGACGACATGATCATTCCCGAAGAAAAAGTCGGAATGGTTACCGAAACAAAAGCGATTGTTGCCGATTTCGAACAGCAATATCAGGATGGTCTGATCACCCAGCAGGAAAAATACAACAAGGTGATCGACGCCTGGTCAACCTGTGGTGACCGCGTGGCCGGTGCCATGATGGACAAGCTGAAGGCATCACCAATGGACGAGCATGGCCGCGAATTGCCAGTCAACTCGGTCTATATGATGGCGCATTCGGGCGCACGTGGTTCGCCAGCGCAGATGAAACAGCTTGCCGGTATGCGCGGGTTGATGGCCAAGCCTTCGGGCGAGATCATCGAAACACCGATCATCTCGAACTTTAAGGAAGGCCTGACCGTCCTTGAATACTTCAACTCGACCCACGGTGCCCGTAAAGGTCTGGCCGATACCGCGCTGAAAACGGCTAACTCGGGATATCTGACGCGTCGTCTGGTTGACGTTTCGCAAGATTGCACGATTGTCGAAGTTGATTGCGGTACCGAACGCGCGCTGGAAATGCGCTCGATCGTTCAGGGTGGTTCCACCATCGCCTCGCTCGCCGAACGCGTGTTGGGTCGCACCACTGCCGAAGACATCACCGATGCCGACGGCAAGGTGCTGATCCCTTCGGGCACGTTGCTCGACGAACCGATGGTTGCCGAAATGGAAGCCACCGGCCTGCAAGCGCTGAAAATCCGTTCGCCACTGGTGTGCGAATCCAAGGTCGGTGTCTGCGGCACCTGCTATGGACGTGACCTCGCGCGTGGTACGCCGGTTAACATCGGTGAAGCGGTCGGCGTTATTGCCGCCCAATCCATCGGTGAACCCGGCACTCAGCTGACCATGCGTACCTTCCACATCGGTGGTGCGGCACAGCTGAACGAGCAGTCGAACCTCGACGCGTCTTCGGCAGGTAAGGTCATGTACCGCGATCTGCCGACGATCATCGACAAGCGCAAACGCCGTCTGGCGATGGCGCGGAACGGTGAACTCGTCATTCTCGACCGCGATGGCCGTGAGCTTGAAATCCACCGTCTGCCTTACGGCGCGACGCTGGTTTATGCCGACGGCGACGAAGTCGAAGCAGGCGCGCGTCTCGCCGATTGGGACCCGTTCACCATGCCGGTCATCACCGACAAATCGGGTATCGTGAAGTTTCAGGACTTGATCGACGGTCGTACACTGAACGAGCAAACCGACGAAGCAACGGGTATCGC
>JANONL010000215.1:0-7183 GCA_031420815.1 Sphingomonadales bacterium
TCGGCGTCTTCAGCGATGTCGGCAAGAGATTGCCACGTCAGCCCGCCCTCCGAAGCGAGCACTGGATCGAGCCCCTCGAGCCCCAGAACACGCGCCCGCCAGTCGCGAAGCAGCACGCCATAGGCCTCTACATCGTTCCGCACGCGATCGGCGCGGTCCAGTGGCGAGCCGGTGAAACCGGGGGGCATCATCGCCTACCCCTCAAACACCGACGTCTTGAATGACCCATTTGCTGAATTCGGCGTGGATAGGATAGACATCGCTTGGCATATATTGTGCCATGCCGGTCGCGCGAATATTGCGCTTTCGGTCAACAAACGCCACCGTACCAGCGGCACCGCCCCATCCGTATGAGCCAGCTTGGTCACCAAGGCCGACACGACCACCCGCACCAAAACCGGCACCTTCGGCAAAAGTGCCTTTCATGTCGACACCGTCGGGCAAAAGGTTCGACATGCCAAGTGCTGCTGTTTCGGCCGACATGACGGTTACACCGTCCAGCGTGCCGCCGTTCAACAACATTGACAGGAACCGGTCATAATCCCGCGCCGAGCAAACCATCCCGGCACCGCCAAATGCGAAGGCTGGTTTATCCAGGTAAATGCTGGTCGCTGCCGGATCGATCGGGAACAGCACGCCATTAATCGGCGCGTAGTTTGTTACGAAGCGCTTGGTTTGGGATGCAGGTACCTGGAAAAAGGTGCTGGTCATCTTCAGCGGATCGAAGATACGGGTTTTCAAGAACACCTCGAAATCCATCCCGCTCGCGGCCTCAATTACGCGGCCCATAAGGTCGAGCGAGATCGAATAGCTCCATTTCGTGCCGGGTTCGGCGATCAATGGCAACTTTGCCAGCCGTTCAGAAAATGTCTTCAAATCCGGCGTCGGCGCGCTGGGCGGTGCTCCGGGAATTGGAAAACGGCTGACGATGCCCGGCGTAATGCCGTTATCGAGATACGCCTTCAATAGCGGCCCTTTGGTGATGATCGAATAGCCAAGACCAGCGGTATGCGTCAGCAAATGGCGTACGGTAATCGGCGTCTTGGCGGGAACCGCGTCGAGGCTATTAGCCGGGTCGGTCAGCACCGACATATTGGCAAATTCGGGCAGGAAATCGACAATTGGTTGGTCGAGCTTCATCTTCCCATCGCCGACCAATATCATCGCCGCCATGCCGGTGACCGGCTTCGTCATCGAATAGACCCGCCATAAAGTATCGAGATCAACGGCCGTCGCATCGCCCTGCGCAATCTTACCCGCTGCAACCACATCGGGTGCAGCGGCCCCGTGACCAATCGCAGCCAACATCCCGGCAAGTTTCTTGGCCGAAATATACGCGTCAAACTGCGCCTTGATCGTCGGATATTTTTCCGCCGACAACGCCCAGACTTGTGCGGGAATAAATGCGCTCGCAGCACCGGCCGCCGCCAATCGGCCGCCCAGCGCCAGAAAACTGCGGCGTGCTAGCATGCCTTGGTCAATTGCCTGAAATTCCATTATCGCTCTCCTCGCGCCACTACGGCCTTTGCTACTTTCGAGAATAAGGTCGGTAACCCCGCCTTGTCGAGCGATTTTACCGGCCAGTACTCACCCTTACCGGGCATATTCGAGTCAGGCGCGGATGCCGTAACGGCAATCTTCAGAGTCAAGGTGAAATGGGTAAAGACGTGACCGACCGCCTCGCCCAATATCTGCCATTTGCCCTCCCAAGGAGCGACGCCATTACCATCCGATTTCGCGCTCCAACCATCATCAGGGAGTGCTCGCATTCCGCCGAGCATTCCCTTTTCACCACGTGTCACCAACCAGACTGCGCCATCGCGTTCGATCCAGTAAGCGGTCCCATAACGGTGCGGCTTGGTTTTCTTGGTGGGCTTGACCGGATACGCTTCGGCGTTGCCCGTTTGACCACCCGCGCAATACGTCAGCAATGGGCAGATCATGCACGATGGATTGCGCACCGAGCATAGCCCGGCACCTAAATCCATCATTGCCTGAGCAAAATCGCCCGCCCGCGCATCAGGCGTAATCGCATCGGTCGCGGCACGGATTTCGGCCTTGCCAGCAGGCAACGGCGTATCAATCGCGAACAGCCGCGCCACTACCCGTTCGACATTTGCATCGACCACCGCCGCACGCTCGCCAAAGGCAATCGCCGCAATCGCTGCCGCTGTATAAGTACCGATACCGGGCAGTTTCAGCAAACCTGCCTCCGTGGTCGGCATCCGCCCGCAATGCTGCGCTACCACCATATTGGCGCAGGCAATCAGGTTGCGCGCCCGCGCATAGTAACCAAGCCCCGCCCATGCCGCCATGATGTCGGCTTGATCTGCTGCCGCTAAAGTCGCAAAATCAGGCCAGCGCCGGGTGAATTTCTGAAAATACGGAATGACTGCCGCAACAGTGGTCTGCTGCAACATGATTTCTGACAGCCACACATGATAAGGGTCGGGTCGTTCCGTGCCGGGCGGTGCCCGCCACGGCAACTCCCGTGCCGACTTCTCGTAATGGGCCAACAAGGCTACAGCGATATCCCCAACTTTTTGGTCGCTATGTTGGACGGCGGTCATCGAAAATGGCATGACGCAGCTTATGGATAAAGGCAAGGCACCTGCGGGCAAAAGCGACAGCAAGAAGGTCGCCCCAAAGCCGTATCAGCGCCCACGTGGCGGCGAAGCGCGCGCCGTGTCAGACCTGATGCCCGAAATTGGCAGGGCTGCATTCCGCCGGTTCGGCTTCGTGCAAAGCTCTGTCGTCAGCCGCTGGGACGAGATTGTGGGCGCGCGATATGCCGCCGTTTCAGCACCCGAGGCTATCCGCTTTCCCGTTGGCAAGAAAGCCGAAGGCACGCTGGAACTGGTCGTCGAAGGCGCACATGCCACGATGATGCAGCATGTACTCCCCGAGATTATCGAGCGGGTTAACCGGTTTTTTGGCTACAGCGCGGTGGCGCGGATCAAGGTTCGGCAAGGCGTGATCGCGAAATCGGCAACCTCGCCCAAACCGGCCGTGCCACCAATATTAAAACCCGTGCCGATGGAATTGGGCGATAGTTTGCGTGAAATCGCCGATCCAGAGCTGTTTGCGGTGCTTGAAAGCCTCGCAAAAAGCCTTGCCAAAGAGCCCGACTAATTCCAGATGCGCGAGACTGTTTATCACCAGCCAAGAAGCAAAAGAATGTCGCAACTATTCTCTATAAGCCGCTGCGGTCTCGCCAGCGTCGTATTGCTCGGCACAGTTGCCGCATACAGCGCGCCTGCCAAACCAAACTGGCTACTCACTTTTATCCAATCGGCACAGGGTTCGCATATCATCGGCAATCCTGCTGCGCGTACCAAAGTCGTAGAGTATATGAGCTACACCTGTAGCCACTGCGCAAATTTTGAAAACAACGACGCGCCACTGTTCAAAACCCAGTTTGTCGCCAATGGCGAGGCCAACCTTGAAATCCGCAATCTCGTTCTGAACTCGGTAGACCTTACTGCGGCCATGCTCGCACGGTGTGGCGGCAAAGGCCGGTTCTTCGGTAACCACAAACATTTGATGGCAACGCAGAAAACATGGTTGGCGGGCACCGGCAAGATTAGCAATGCCACCAATGCGAAATTACAGGCCGAAGACTATGTTGGCTATATGGCCGGGGTATATGCCGAAACCGGTTTGTCGGCGATCATGCAACAACGTGGTATCAATGTGCGTCAAGGCAAAGCCTGCCTGGGCGATAAGGCGGCATTCAAAGCAATCCTCGACATGAGCGACGAAGCTGGCAAATTGGGTATCCACAGCACCCCGACATTCATGGTCAATGGCAACGTCGATGACGAAATTCATGACTGGCAGTCACTGAAATCCAAGCTGTCCTCCAATTAAAACACCGATTTGAAAAGGATCGATAATGCGCATAAAATCAATCTTAATAGCTGCAGCCGCCGCGCTGGCGCTTACCGCATGCGGTAGCGGCGATACCACTGGCGTTACCCAAGGCGAACCGCTTGCCAAGGTCACTGCGCCTGCAGGCAAGGCGTGGGCCGACGTTGTCAGCAAAACCGAAGCTGATGGCTACAAAATGGGTAACCCGGATGCCAAGCTGCAACTGGTGGAATATGGCGCAATCACCTGCCCGGGTTGCGCACAGTTTTCCGTTCAATCAACCGAGGAATTGCGCAAGATTATCGACACCGGCGTGGTGGCGTTCGAGTTTCGGCCTTTCCTGGTGCACGGCGCGCAAGACATACCGGGCTTTCTATTGGCGCAGTGCAGCGGGCCTGAAGCATTTCATCCGCTGATCGAGCAACTATATGCTGATCAGGCGAATTGGCTTGGTAATATGAGCAGCATTACCGAAGCCGACCAGCAAGCTTTGGCCAAAATGACACCGCCACAAGTTTCTACCTTCCTCGGCACCAAGATGAAGCTGATCGAGTTCGTCAAAGCGCGCGGCATTAGCGAAGACCAGGCTAAATCCTGCCTTGGTGACGCCAAGGCGATCGATGGTCTGATCAAGGTCACGGAAAAGGGAAGCAAGGAAGACAATGTCACGGGCACGCCTTCGTTTCTGTTGAACGGTTCGAAAATTGACGCAGGGTCGTGGACGCAAGTGAAGAGCAAGCTGGTGGAAGCTGGCGCGAGGTAGCGATGGCTTGGGGGGGCTTTGACATTGCAGTTTATGCGCAAGGGCTAGACCCTTGCGCATAAAGCGGTTGAAACTGACCGGCTTTAAAAGCTTTGTCGAGCCCGCCGAATTGCGCATCGAAACCGGACTGACCGGCATTGTTGGCCCTAATGGTTGCGGCAAATCCAACCTGTTGGAGGCCATCCGTTGGGTGATGGGCGAAAGCAGCCCGAAATCGATGCGCGGTGCGGGTATGGAAGATGTGATCTTCGCTGGCACCGCCTCTCGCCCAGCCCGCGACTTTGCCGAGGTCACGATATCCGCAGAACGCGACGGCCATGACGTTGCCATTGGTCCGATTGCCAATGATGACGATCATCAGATCGAGGTAACCCGGCGCATCGAGCGCGGTGCGGGGTCGGCTTATCGCTCCAATGGCCGCGATGTGCGAGCAAAGGACGTCGCGCTGATCTTTGCCGACGCGGCGACCGGCGCGCATTCGCCTGCTTTGGTGAGTCAGGGGCGCATCGGCGCGATCATTTCCGCCAAACCGCAGGAACGGCGGCAGATGCTGGAGGAAGCGGCGGGGATTTCCGGTCTGCATGTCCGGCGCAAAGATGCCGAACAGAAATTGCGCGCCGCAGAAACTAATCTGGCACAATTGGCGACAATCCTTGCCGATATGGAGGCACGCGCCGGACAATTGCGGCGACAGACGAAGCAGGCTGAGCGCTATCGCAAGCTGTCGAAGGATATCTTGCAAGCCGAGGCGCGTCTGATTTTCGTGCGTTGGCAAGAGGCAAAGCTAGCCGCCGATGCGGCGCGGGTCGAGGCACAGGCGGCAACCGACGCTGTCGATGAGGCGACCGCCACCCAGCGCAAACTCACCGACCGGCAGCAATCAGCAGCGCGCGAATTGGCTGACGCCCGTTCGATAGCCATGGCGGCGCGCGATGCGGCCAATGACCTGTCGAATAAACTGATCCAGCTAACCGGCGAGCGTGACCGTATCATCCAGCGCCAAGCCGACCTTTCAGCACAGGCCGCGCGGATGGCCGACGACGGAGCGCGTGAAGGCAGGCTGACGCACGACGCCGCCGATGCGCTGGCGCGGTTGCGGACGGAAGGCGCCGCACTGGCGACGCAGATCAAGACGATTGAGGATGAACGCCCGGCGCTTGCCCGCGCGGGCGATGCCGCCGAACGCCAGGCGCGAGAAAGCGAGGTGGCGCTTGCCAAAGCGCGTGCAGAACAGGCACGGGCCCAGGCGGAATTGCGGGTGGCAGACGCAGCAGCGGCAAATGCGCAGGGGCGTGCTGACCGGGCGGCACGCGATATGGCGAGGTTGGCGGACGAGTTTTCGGCGGTGGGCGACGAGGCTCAGTTGGAGGCGGTGCGCGAAGACGCTGCGAAGCGCGTGGTTGAACTGCAATCGGCGATTGAAACGACAGCCAAAATTCTTTCCGAAATCGAAGATGAGCGCGGCACGTACATTACAGAGCGCGACACAGCGCAAAGCAATCTGGGTAGTGCAAAAGCAGAGCTTGCCGCGTTGCTGTCCGAAAAAAGCGCGCTTGAGCGGGCCATGAAGTCATCGGACGGCGCCAAAGCGATTGACCGGATTTCGGTTAAACCGGGCTACGAACGTGCCTTTGCTGCGGCACTCGGGGACGATGTCAATGCCGCGGTTGGTGGAGATGTCGGGCGGCGGTGGAGTAACATCACTCCGTTAGTCCTGAGCCTGTCGAAGGACGGAAAGGTCAGCGTTGCGCCTCGGCACTTCGACAAGCTCAGTGCGAACGGTGTGAGTTTGGCCGACGTTGTAGACGCCCCAGCCGAACTCGCCGCACGGCTATCAATGATTTTGGTCGCCGAGACAGACGACGGTCAACTCCTTGCACCCGGCGAACGCCTCGTCACCCTCGACGGAAAATTGCGGCGGTGGGATGGCTTTGCCGCAGACGATGACGGTTCGACCGCCGCCGAACAGCTCATCCGCGCCAACCGGCTGACGGCGCTTGTCGAATTGGTTGTAGGGGCGGAAGCGGTAGTCGATACGCAAGATGCGGCGCTCACCGAGATATCCGACCGGATAAGTGGCGCTCAGGCGCACCTGCGTGACGTCACGCAGCGGCAGCAATCGGCAGAAAACGATTTGCGTCAGGCTCTACGCGACGCCGACCGTACAGAAGACGCGCTGACCCGCACGCGAAATGCCAGCAAAGCGCTGGCCGGACGGATGGCCCATGCCGATCAGGAAATTGCTCACGCGGCAGCCGAGTTGAATATGGCAAATGCGGTCCGTGCGGCACTGCCCGATGGAAGCCAGCATGATATCCTGGTTGCAAAGCTAACTAACGAGAGGGAGGCCGCGCGTCATTTAGTCCTGCGCACCCAAGGCGACCTGTCGGCGCTCGACCAGCAGATTGCGCAACAACGTGAACGCCGTGCGGTTGCCCAAGCCGAAATTCGCGGCTGGCAAGACCGTGCCGGAGAGGCCGAGCGGCGCATCGCCGAAATGAACAAGCGCGCCACCGAAATCGCCACTGAACTGGAGACGATGGCCGGACG
>JANONL010000216.1:0-3459 GCA_031420815.1 Sphingomonadales bacterium
CGGCGCGCTTGCCGATCTTGCCGGGCGTCTGGAAAAGGCGAATAGCGAACTGAAGGCCGCGACGATGTGGTTCATGCAGAACGGTATGGCGAACCCTGATAACGTTGGCGCGGGTGCGCATCATTATATGCATATCATGGGCATCGTCGCGCTTGGGCTGCAATGGCTGCGGATGGCGGAAGCGGCACAAACGGGGATTGATGGCGCCTCGGACAATAAGGCCTTCTATGAAACCAAACTTGTAACCGCGCGTTACTTTGCCGAGCGTTTCATGCCCGATGCTGGTGCTTTAAGACGCAAGATCGAAGCAGGGAGTGAAGCGGTTATGGCGCTATCACCAGAGATGTTTGCTGTTGCATAGGCGACCAAATGATATTGCTGCAGGACAGAAAGAGGCTGGTTTTCCGCCAGCCTCTCATTACGAGCATATCGCCGCAAGCGGCTGGTATCGTGTCCACAATGATAGAATATCAATTTTGACAGGGGGTTGGCTTGAAGGAGCAACCAATGTCAAAATTTGATAAGAGGGCCGTGTTCTCATTCGCAACAGCAATCGCGGCGCTAACCTTGGCGGGTGGAGGCCATGCGCAATCCGCGCCTGCACAAACTGAAAAAATGACCGCACCAACGTCCGAAGGCGATGTGTCGCCTCCTACGATGGATACAAATGAAGATGGTAAGGCTGATGGATGGGACCGTGACGCAAATGGCGTTCCTGACGCCTGGGACGTAAACGGTGACGCAAAACCGGATGTGTTTGACAACGACGGCGACGGCAAACCTGACGACAAGGCTGCCAAGCCCAAGCCTGAAGCAAAACCGGAGCGCTGAGACAAGGCGCTTCAATAAGGGGCAGTCAAACTCGCCGGGGTCTCTGGTCAGCCCCGGCGGTTTATTTGATTATTCGACAGGTAGAAAGTCAGGTACCGACAAGTACCGCTCGCCCGTGTCATAATTGAACCCCAGCACCCGGCTTCCGGCGGGCAATTCTGGCAGTTTCTGCGCAATCGCGGCTATCGTTGCCCCCGATGATATGCCGACCAGCATGCCCTCTTCACGCGCTGCGCGGCGGGCTGTTTCCTTGGCGACTTCGGGGTCGACCTGAATGACGCCGTCCAGCAATGCGGTATGCAAATTCGCAGGAATGAATCCCGCACCAATCCCCTGAATGGCGTGCGGCCCGGGCTGGCCGCCGCTGATTACCGGTGACAATGTTGGTTCAACCGCAAATACCTTCATGCTCGGCCATGTCTTCTTTAACACTTCTGCGCACCCCGTGATGTGTCCGCCTGTGCCGACGCCCGTGATCAGCGCGTCGATTGGTGTGTCGGCAAAATCATCAAGGATTTCCTGCGATGTAGTGCGCACATGCACCTCGATATTTGCCGGATTTTCGAATTGCTGCGGCATCCATGCACCTGCAGTGCTGGCAACGAGTTCCATAGCGCGCTCTATGGCACCCTTCATACCCTTTTCGCGCGGCGTCAGGTCAAAGCTGGCACCATAAGCCAGCATCAACCGACGCCGTTCGATCGACATTGAATCGGGCATGACAAGGACGAGCTTGTACCCTTTAACCGCAGCAACCATGGCGAGGCCAACCCCAGTGTTACCCGACGTCGGTTCAATTATGGTCCCCCCTGGCGTCAGGCTGCCGTCGGCCTCGGCCGCCTCGATCATCGCCAGACCGATCCGGTCCTTGATCGACCCGCCGGGGTTCGCGCGTTCGGATTTGATCCAGACTTCGGCGTTCGGAAACATCCGGTTCAGCCGGATATGCGGGGTATTGCCGATAGTTTCTAAGATCGATTGCGCTTTCATGGGGCTTTTTCCTTGAATTGCGGTTCAAATGTGCGGGCGTTTTTGAGCTCTGGAAACAGCCATGCCCATAAGCCTGTTACCATTATGGCACCAATGCCGCCAAAAACAACCGCGCCAACCGGGCCGAGCAGAGCTGCTGCAAAGCCCGACTGCAATTCGCCCAGTTCGTTGGAGGCGGATATGGCGAGACCGGAGATCGAGCTGACCCGGCCGCGTTTGTCGTCGGGGGTGTTGAGCTGGACCAGCGAGGAGCGGACGAAGACCGACAGCATGTCGGCTGCACCGAGGATTGCAAGCATTGAGAGGGCCATCCACATCGACGCCGATTGAGTCATGTTGCCAATCTGCGGGACATAGATCGTCCAGTTTGCGTCCCCAAACATTTGGGCACCGATTTCATGCGACCACCCAAAACCGATGGTGGCCAACCCGAATACAACCACTGCCCAGAGCATCTTTGCGCCGACATTGTGACGCAGTGGCCAGCCCGCCAGATATAAGGCAACAAGCGCGGCTCCCAAGGCGGGTGCGGCTCGCAAAAGCCCCAAACCCTCAGCACCGACATGCAATATGTCGCGGGCATATACGGGGAGCAGTGCGGTTGCACCGGCCAGCAGCACCGCAAACAAATCAAGTGTTATCGCGCCCAGCAAGAAGCGCTCGGACCAAGTATAACGCAGCCCCTCGATCATCTGGTGCAAAGGTTGCCGCCTGTTCGCGTCGGCTGGCGGATGAACGGGCGCGATGAACGACAGCGCAAGATTTGCGAGGCCCAACAGTGCCGCTGCTACCCAATAAGGCATTGCGGGATTGTCGGCGTACATAAAACCCGCAGCAGCCGGACCTAAGACTGACGCCGACTGCCAGGCAATTGAACTCAAGGCAATCGCGCGTGGTAGCGATTCTGGCGGCACAAGATTGGGCGCAATCGCGCTCATCGCCGGGCCGACAAACACCCGCGCCATGCCGTGCAGCGCCGCCATCACAAACAGGATCGGCAGATTGAGCATTCCCCACATCGTCAATAGCCCAAGCGCAAGCGCGACGCCCAAGTCGATCATGTTGGCGAGCCGCGCCACCGTTCGCCGCTCGAACCGGTCGGCAGCCCATCCGGCAACAGGGGTGAGGACAAACAGCGGCACGAACTGCGCCAGACCCAAAAGCCCTAACTGAAACGCCGCCGTTTTTGGCGACATGCCATAGTCACTGCGCGCGATGTCATAGACTTGCCAGCCGATAATCACGACCATCGACATCGTCGCAATCACCGCCATGAAGCGCGATAGCCAGTACGCGCGGAAAGCAGGGATTGAAAAAGGATGCGGGCCGTTCATCTGCGCGATTGCCTAACTGGTTGATCGCATGTGTGCAATGCGCGCTCTGCTTGTCTCTGCAAAACTTGGCCTATCCGGTTAATGGTGACGCTCGTCGAAAAGCTGCTGGCCAAGGCGTGCTGTTATGTGCATCTTCCCAGCCATCACGGGCAGGGAGAGCCAAAATGAAATTCAGGTATCTATTGATTGCGGTATCGGTCGCAGCGATCAGCATCACCGGCGGTTGCAAGAAAGTCGATGGCGACGCCGAAACTGTGGTGATCGCGGTCAATAACGGCAGCGCTTGGGGCAAATATGTCGAAAC
>JANONL010000217.1:0-2225 GCA_031420815.1 Sphingomonadales bacterium
GCTGATCGACGACGCAGGTTACGTCCTGAACGACGAGACTGTCGGCGTGCTGGTCGACCAGGCTGTCAATCAGGCACGCGCAGGGGCAGACATTATCGCTCCCAGCGACATGATGGACGGGCGCATCGGTATGATCCGTCGTGCGCTCGAAATGGACGGGCATGTCAATGTCCAGATCATGTCGTACGCCGCCAAATACGCCAGCGCCTTTTACGGGCCTTTCCGCGATGCCGTCGGCTCACGCGGGCGACTGAAAGGCGACAAGAAAAGCTACCAAATGGATCCGGCGAATAGTGACGAGGCGTTGCGCGAAGTCGGGATGGACATATCCGAAGGCGCAGACAGCGTGATGGTCAAGCCAGGGTTGCCCTATCTCGACATTATCCGCCGGGTGAAGGACAGCTTTGACGTCCCGGTGTTCGCTTATCAGGTGTCGGGCGAATATGCGATGATCGAGGCGGCGGTGGCAGCGGGCGCAGGCGAACGTGATGCGCTGGTGCTTGAAACGCTGATGGCATTCAAACGAGCGGGCTGCTCGGGTGTGCTTACTTACCATGCCGCATATGCGGCGCGTTTGTTGCAGGACTGACTGGGGTGGAGAGCCAGAAACGTGGCAGTAGCCACTATCTGTTTCTAGCCACGATATTGACTGGCAGCTTCTTGCTGTTTCTCGTCCAGCCGATGATCGCGCGTATGGCGCTACCGCGGCTCGGCGGGGCACCCGCAGTTTGGAACAGCGCGATGCTGGTCTATCAGGCATTGCTGTTGGGTGGCTATGCCTATGCGCACCGCCTGTCTCGGGAAGCTCCACGCAAACAGGCATTGATCCATATCGCGCTACTGTTCGTCGCCGCATTATGGTTGCCTCTGGGCCTCGCGTCGTTTCAACCGCCTGCTGACGGCTCACCGATATTCTGGGTGCCCTGGCTGCTTGTTGCCTCTATCGGCCCGTTGTTTTTTGCAGTCGCCGCGCAAGCGCCGTTAATGCAGCGCTGGTACGGCATAGCTGGTAATCCGGGTGAGCCTTACTCGCTTTATGCCGCGTCAAATATCGGCAGTTTTGCTGGACTGATCGCTTATCCGTTGCTGGTCGAACCATTTATGCCGCTTAAGGCGCAGAACTGGTTATGGACGGCAATCTACGCGCTGCTGGTGTTGGCGGCCGCAGCATGTGCGCGGCTGTTGTGGCGAACGCGAAACGACACGGCACCAGACTTGGCGCCAGACTCCACAGTTGCCCAAAGCAAGTCATCAATAGGTTGGCAACGTCGACTTTACTGGATCGCTTTGGCAGCGATCCCGTCCGGCTTAATGCTATCGACTACGTCACATCTGACCACCGACCTGATGGCCATGCCGTTGGTCTGGGTCATCCCGCTCGGGCTGTATCTTTTGAGCTTCAGTATAGCGTTTGCCGATAACCAGCGCCCGGCGTTCTGGATAACCAAGTTCGCGCCTGCGGTATTGATGAATACCGGCGCGGTGGTTTTTCTGATTTGGGGAAAGGCGGCCATAAACGGTTTAGCCGCCAGCCTAAGCCTGTTGTTTGTCGTGGCAGTTGCGCTGCACAATGAAATGTATCGGACGCGCCCTGCCCCGAATGAATTGACGGCGTTCTATCTGATGATGTCGCTTGGCGGGGTCGTCGGCGGGTTTTTCTGCGCCATCGTCGCACCGTTGATTTTCGACTGGACGTGGGAACACCCGATTCTGATTTTGCTGGCGGCGATCATGCTTCCGCAATCGCGGCTGTTTTCATTGGGCGAAGAGGAAGCACTTGGGCGGCGCGGCGCGATGGCGATGATGCTGGTTCTTGGCGCACTAGCATTGGCCGCCGGAATCTATGGCGGGCTGAAAATGCCGTTGGAGGCTGACACCGCCAAAATCATCCTGCTGATCGTCATCATGCTGATCGGCTTTATCGTCACCGGCCAACGACTGGCGTTTGCATCAGTGATTGCCGCGTTGATGTTCGCCAATGGCGGCTGGCACAATATGAAGCAGACGCTTGATGGCACGCGGATGCGTAGCTATTTCGGCACCTACACGGTGAACGCGACCGAGAGCGGTCGGGTGCGCTGGCTCAATCACGGCACGACGATGCACGGCATGCAGATGCTCGACCAACCGACGCGACCGGTTAGCTATTATGCGCCGTCATCGGGCGTCGGTATCGCAATGGCCCGGGCCGCAGAACTGTATGGGCCGAACGCCAGCATAGGCGT
>JANONL010000218.1:0-2912 GCA_031420815.1 Sphingomonadales bacterium
CACGCCGGAGGGTATCGATGTGAAACCGCTATACACAGCGGAGGACGCAGGCGACCCCGGCTTTCCCGGTTTTGCCCCGTTCACGCGCGGCGTGCGGGCGTCGATGTATGCGGGCCGCCCTTGGACGATCCGCCAATATGCGGGGTTTTCGACCGCAGAAGAATCCAACGCCTTCTACCGACGCAACCTTGCTGCCGGGCAAAAAGGCTTGTCGGTCGCTTTCGATCTCGCCACGCACCGCGGCTATGACTCAGACCACCCCCGCGTTGTCGGCGATGTCGGTAAGGCTGGTGTCGCCATAGACAGCGTCGAGGATATGAAAATCCTGTTCGACGGCATCCCGCTCGACCAGATGTCGGTTTCGATGACGATGAACGGCGCGGTCATTCCGATCCTCGCGTTCTTCATCGTCGCGGGCGAAGAGCAGGGGGTCGCCCAAGCCCAACTCGACGGCACGATCCAGAACGACATCCTCAAGGAGTTCATGGTCCGCAACACCTATATCTACCCGCCCGAACCATCGATGCGGATCGTTTCAGATATTATTGCATACACCAGCGCGAACATGCCGAAGTTCAACAGCATCTCGATCTCGGGCTACCACATGCACGAGGCCGGCGCGACGGCGGTGCAGGAACTCGCCTTCACCATCGCCGATGGCAAGGAATATGTGAGCCAAGCGATGGCCAGCGGCCTCGATATCGATGCCTTTGCGGGTCGGCTGTCGTTCTTCTTTGGCATCGGCATGAATTTCTTCATGGAGGTGTCGAAACTGCGTGCGGCGCGGACATTGTGGCACCGCGTGATGGATGGGCTGGGTGCGAAAGACGAGCGTTCCAAAATGCTGCGCACGCATTGCCAGACGTCGGGTGTGTCGTTGCAGGAGCAAGACCCGTACAACAACGTCATCCGCACAACGATCGAGGCGATGGCCGCGACCTTGGGCGGGACGCAGTCTCTCCACACCAATGCGCTGGACGAGGCAATTGCGCTGCCGACGGAATTTTCAGCCCGCATCGCGCGCAATACGCAGATTATCCTTACCGAAGAAACCGGCATCACGAAGGTCGTCGATCCTTTGGGTGGCAGCTATTACATCGAAGCGTTGACCGCCGAACTAGTCGATCAGGCGTGGAAAATCATCGGCGAGGTCGATGAACTCGGCGGCATGACCAAAGCGGTGGCGTCCGGGATGCCCAAACGCTTGATCGAAGAAGCCGCTGCCGCGCGCCAAGCCCGGGTGGACAAGGGCGAGGATGTCATCGTCGGCGTTAACAAATACCGTCTCGGCACCGAAGAGCACCTCGATACGTTGGAAGTCGACAATGACATGGTCCGCCAAGGTCAGATTGCCCGGCTCGCCAAAATGCGCAGCACCCGCAATGAGGCGGCATGTCAGGCGGCACTGTCGGCGCTAACCGAAGGCGCGCGTTACGGAAATCCTCCCCGGAACGGGGAGGGGGACCGCGAAGCGGTGGAGGGGGCCCACCTCTCCGCCAGCGCGCTACCTGACGGTGGGACCCCTCCGTCAGCCGTTCCGGCCGCCACCTCCCCATTCCGGGGAGGATTTGAGAACAACTTGTTGGCCCTCGCTGTCGAAGCCGCCCGTGCCCGCGCCTCGCTCGGCGAAATATCAGATGCGATGGAGGCTGTGTTTGGCCGCTATGGTACTACGCCAACGCCGGTTTCGGGCATTTACGGCAGCGCGTATGAATTCGACAAGCGCTGGGCACAAATCATCGAAGGTGTAGCTGCCGTGGAACGCCGGTTAGGCCGCAAACCCAAGTTAATGGTCGCAAAAATGGGACAGGATGGGCATGACCGCGGGGCGAATGTTATCTCGTCGGCGTTCGGCGATATGGGCTTTGATATTGTCTCCGGGCCGTTGTTTCAGACGCCAGAGGAAACGGTTGTGCTTGCACTTGAAAGTTCGGTCGATGTCGTTGGGGCGTCATCGCTTGCGGCAGGCCACAAAACGCTCATCCCCGAACTGATCAGGGGCCTGCGCGCAGCGGGACGCAACGACATCAAAGTGATCGCAGGTGGGGTTATTCCCCCACAAGACTATGATTTCTTGCGCGATGCCGGGGTGCAAGGCATTTATGGTCCGGGTAGCAATGTCGTAGAGTGCGCGGCAGATGTGTTGCGGTTGCTCGGGCATAATATGCCGCCTTTGGGAGAAGCCGCTTGAAACACCCGCAGTCCTCCAGAACCGTTCGCCCTGAGCTTGTCGAAGGGCTGTTCTGTTTTTCCACCTTACAAGAAAAAGCAGGGCTTCGACAGGCTCAGCCCGAACGGAGTTTGATATGACCATCCGCACCGACTGGAGCCGTGATGAAATCGCGGCATTATTCAACCTACCCTTTGACGAACTGGTCTATCAGGCTGCAACCGTCCACCGTGCACATCATGCTGTGGGGCAGATACAGCTCTGCACCCTGCTTTCCATCAAGACCGGCGGCTGTCCCGAAGATTGCGGATACTGCTCGCAGTCGGTGAAGGCCGACAGTGGGGTTGAGGCAACCAAGCTGATGGATGTGCAAGCGGTGCTGCAAAAGGCGGCGCAGGCGGCGGATGCTGGCTCGCACCGTTTCTGCATGGGCGCGGCGTGGCGCAACCCCAAGGACCGCGATATGCCCGCGATTGTCGAAATCGTCAAAGGCGTGCGGCAAATGGGTATGGAAACCTGCATGACCTTGGGGATGCTCACACCCAGCCAAGCCGACATGCTGGCCGACGCTGGCCTCGATTATTACAACCACAATATCGACACGTCGCCCGAGCGTTATAACGAAATCATCACCACGCGGACGATGGACGACCGGCTCGACACGCTGGCCGAAGTGCGTCGCGCGGGCATCAATGTGTGCAGCGGCGGCATCGTCGGCATGGGCGAGACGCGCGCCGACCGG
>JANONL010000219.1:0-5222 GCA_031420815.1 Sphingomonadales bacterium
TCGGGCATCTTGATGATAAGATCGCGACCAGACACCCTGATGTCGTCAAGCCCCACACCGGGCGGTAACACCAACTGGCCATCGGCTGTTGGCAGCAGCACCGCGCCGGACTGGATTGCGGTTGCAAGTATTGTGGCCGCCTCCACTGCGGCCGCAGCGTCCGGGCTGTTCAGGTCGGCAAAGGCCGGGCCAGTTGTGATATCGGTGTTCTTATAGTCCATGATGCGTTCCTATGCACAATGAAGCCGCGCCGAGGCCCGAATGGCCCACGCGGGAAAAGATGTGTGGTCATGAGTATCGGCGGCGCAAAGTTCCGCGAAGGGAACGTGGTGTCCGAACCGCTTGGGTTTGCCCAAATACCAAATTGTAAACATGAACTTGTTGCCCTCATACCGTTGAGCAAAATCGCCGCCTGATTATTCAAGCAGTCGAATTTGCCATTCCAGTGGGCGACCCTAGAATGGTGAAAACCGATTCGTTACCAGCATGATAACCATCATCCTGTATTGATTCGCAAGATTCTTTAAGAAAATTAACTAATATAGTTCAATACTATAACTATAGTTATATATCTTTAGGCATAGAAAAGGATATTTGTGGAGACCGACGCCGGAAATTTGGCAAAGCTGCTTCGCAACATTGCTGGCCCAGCCGTATTCTGGATAATGCCGTTGGCACGCCTGATGATGTGCGCGCTGATTTTTCTTGCGATCGCGGGCGGCGGAGAAAGGGAATTTTACCCGACAGTATCGGTCATATTGGCGTATAGTTGGATTGGCTGGGCTGTAACGACCTTCGCCGCAGCCGTTGCCGGACAGCCCGTGCATCTGCCGCTTTGCCGGCTTGTCGTTATAGCCGATGCAATCCTGGCGGTTATTTCGATGGCGCTGCTGAAGGGGATGGAAGGTGCGACGATAGCCTTTGCCTTGTGCGTCACCGTTTTCGCAATGGAAGTGCGGGTTGGCCGCAATGTCATATTTGCGAGCTTCATGATATCACCGATAGCGTTTGTTTTGCGAGACGGAGTAGCATTGCTCACCGGCAAACTGCCTGTGCGTGTGTTCGACCCCTCGGTTGGGACCGAGCTGCTAACAGCGGGGCTGCAAATATCCGCGATTGCGGCACTCATTATCTGGGGCAACCGCCGATATCAGCTGGAAAAATTCAGTAACGATTTTTCATCGCTAAGAATGCTGTCGCTAGAACGGTCGTTCGAATTCGATTTGCAGGGATGGATAACGGCATTTGCTAATCTTTATTCCCCCGAACGCGCGGGCTGCCTGATGGCTGCCCGGTCAAAAGTGGCCTCCAACCGTTATTATCATCACAATTTTGAAGCTTGGGGTGTTGCCAAAGATCAGGGCGAGTTGTTGGCGGCATTTCGACAACTGCCTGAAGGGTGCAGTATTTTCGACTGTGAACTTAATCGGATTGTATGCCCCGGAAGCAGGATGCCGCGACCATTTAATGAAGTTGAGCAAAAATTGGCGTTACTGCTTCATCGGTCGAATATCTCCATAGCGTTCGTGCAACCCATGCAAATCGACCGGTCGCGCGGCGGGATGATCTGTGCAGTGCGGCGCCCGGTAGATGCTTCGCTGATCGCCGAGTCGTTCCATCTCGGTCGTCACGTTTGCGAAATGGAGGGTTTTTTGAGTCGGATCGCTACTGCGGAACGAAACTTCATCGCCGACGCGCATGACATCGCTCGCCGTGATTTGCATGACGGGGTTTTGCAGTCTTTAGCGGCTTTGCGGATGCGGCTGCTTATCATCGCCAAACGCAAGGACATTGCTGCACCCGGTCAATCCGAAATTCGCAAAGCAGTCGATATATTGACGCTGGAGCAATCGAGATTGCGCGGCTTGCTGGAAATCAGCCACCGTGCCGACAACATGGTAAACTTGGCTTCGCAACTAGACCTCTGCGTGCGGGGTATATCGTTGCAATGGGATATCGATGTTTCATTGAAATCCGACGAGCCGGCCATACCGGTCGACGCAGAATCCGCGATGAATATCGAACATCTTGTGCGTGAAGTTATTGCCAACGCCGTGCGCCATGCGAAAAGCAAATCCTTGACAGTGTCCCTCTCTCTCAAGCAAGATGCATTAATGATGGCGGTGATCGACAGGAATCCGTCACCAGAGGGGGAGCAGGGGGAAAGCAAACCTGCCTTAACATTGAAATCGGCGTCGTTGCGTCACAGACTAAGGTTGGTGAGCGGCGAGGCCTACGCGGAAGGGCTGGGATACGGCACCTTGTTGTCGGTTCGCATACCTATGCAGCAGGTGGATGATGCGTAACATTTTGGTAGTCGATGACCATCCGTTCTTTTTGCACGGTTTCAGCCAGTATCTTAGCGAAACACAGCAATTTGAAGTGGATACAGCACTCTCGGTTGACGAGGCAATTAGCAAGATCGACATTGCAAGACCCGATCTGGCGATGCTCGATGTGACCATGCACGGCGGTGGCGGACTTCGGGTATTACGCTATTTGCGTATTCATTATCCTAATGTTCCGGCCATGTTTTTGACGGTGCATATCGATCCCGAACAGACCATCGAAGCGATGCGTTTGGGTATTCGCGGGATTGCGCTGAAAGACAGCGACCCCGATAATATTATTGAGGGTATCAATGTGGTTCTGGCCGGCGGCAAATGGTTCGAACGTGCGGTAACCGAGCCTGCGTTGCAATATTCGATCGAAAAGCCGACGGGGACCGTCCGTTCGGATGACCTGCTGACGAAACGCGAACTCGAAGTTGTTGATCTGGTGTGTCTGGGGTTACGCAACCGACAGATTGCTGTGCGGTGTGACTTGACCGAGGGTACGGTCAAGATTCACCTGAATAGCATTTACCGCAAGCTCGGTGTTGCATCTCGTGCAGAACTAATCGTCAATCGTGAAGGGATGCGGTCTGCTGCGAACAAAAAGTAGATCGTGAACTAGCCCAATGCAGGGAACAGGTTGTTCCAGCCTAGCATGGCCGCGCTCAATATGGCGCCTGCCGCAATCGCAACGCCATAAGGAATACGACGCTCCTGTTTGCGCTTGCTAAGTTCATTGCTGACTTGGTGTTTCCTGCGATAGAAAACCCGCACCAGCAAGTAAGTAACCGCCAGCGCCAAACCGGCGAACGTAGTCAAAAAGACCATATACACAGCCCCGGTCCAGTCGAACCACAGGGCAATAGCCGCATATAATTTGGCGTCACCCCCGCCGATCCATCCAAGACCGAAGAGCAGCATCCCGACATTCAACGCAATCGCAAAATGAAACATGTTTGCCCATAAATCAGCCGACCAGCCCCAAAAAATATGGGCGATCAGGAATAGCCCCAATATAATTGCCGGTAATATGTTCGGAATACGAAATGAGCGCCAGTCAGAGACCGCTGCTACCGATATCGTTATCACCCAAATCGACGCTATCGCCAACGAGAAATTCATTGGCTGGTTTGCCCCTGCGTTCGGCTCGCGACCGACCATGCCTGTTCGTCGAAGTGATCGATCAACAATATGGCTTGGGCAAACATCGCGGTTGCAACAGCGTCCCGGCGCACCGCATTAGCCCCGTGCCCGACATTAATCAGACGCTGCGCCCAGATAGTATCACCCTCATGCGCTTTGCGCCCGGGCGTTTCACCCGTCATCCCCATTACGAAGTCACGATTATCGGCGATCAGCCGGTTATCTGGATCGAAAGCCAATGCTTTACCCAATTGGCCGAGTGCTGCCGGGTAATCCTCGATCTGGACCAGCGCCAGCGCATAGTTGTTCAAAAGGCCCGGGGCATCGGGCGACAAGGCAAGTGCCTGTTCGAACGCCTCTTTGCCAGCCCTGGCCTCGCCCTTATTGATGAAAGCCAGACCAAGCAGATTCCATGCGCCTGCGTCGCTAGGGCACAATCCTGTTGAACGGGCCAGAAAAAGAATCGAACGGTTGAGGTCATTTTGCTTGCCAGCGATCCACCCGCGAACGACATCCTGTCGACAAGCATTGCGCGATTTATCGGTGATCTTGGCAACAGCAACTGCAGCATCTGCATCGCTGCCGGTTGCGATCGCATATTCGGCGCGAAGCAGGTTAACGTCATCCTGAAAGATTGTACCGGCATTTTGTTCGAGCCAGCTGAGCATTTCACCAGCCTGCACGAAGCGTCCGCTTTTGATTGCGACATCGGTGTGTTGCAAAAATTCACCCGTATCGACGATCGGCTCGTCTTCGGCTTGCAGGCCGCTAACCGGGCTTGCAATAGCAAACAGCAGCATTGCCACAAAGATAAAACGCCAATTCATATGCGCGGCTTCACGCCTCTGCGATGTCTTCGGGGAAGAAGACATAGGCAAATTCAACTGGTTCAGGCGAGGCGAAGTCAGCCAGCGCCAGTTCTATCTCTGCTCTCTCAATCGCCGCTAACATGGCCGGCTTGTCGCCGGAAAGCATTACCCGGTTTGCCTGTTCGGAAGCCACTGCCTGCGGTAGCCAAACAGACAAGCGGTCGCCGAACAACGCAAATTTGTCATCCTTGGCTGGAGCCGCCGTTGTATGATCGGACGTGATCAGTCGCACCTCGCCCAACGAAACCCGTTCAAGCCGTGCGCCCGAACCACGCGGTTCCCTTGGCAAATCGCCAAAAGGCACATCGCGGTATGGACTGCCCGGTGCGGGGGTCGGTGACCTTCCTGCGGGCGGCAGTGCCGCCGCTGCGGCTTGCGGACGGACCGCCGTGCGAACCGGCAACACGGCAAATTGCGTAGATAAGATGCCGTTCTTGCTCAATGCCATTTCAACCGGCAACGTCGTTCGCAAAGGCCGCATCGACGTGTCATGAGTTTCAATTACAGCGGGCTGATATCCGGGCATCGCATCGAGAACTTGCGCGATAGCTGGTAACGCCGGAAGCTTTGTCGCCACCGCGATCTCGGGCTTCGCCGCATTCATCGTACCGGCTGCGGGCTGGTTGCCAGCCAATTCGGCTTTTCCTGCCTGCTCCAGCAGCCGCGCCAAATTGTTCTGGTACCGCTGGTCGTCAGGCGCTTTCGCCAGTGCCATTTCAAAATATCGTTGCGCCAGATCATCGCGCCCGATGCGGCCATACGCGACTGCCAACCCGTTAAAGGAATCTGCGCTGTCCGGGTTGGTCCTAAGCTCGGCACGAAAGGACTCGATGGCCATCGAATCGAGTCCCGCACCCAACTGCGCCCTGCCGCGTTG
>JANONL010000220.1:0-2535 GCA_031420815.1 Sphingomonadales bacterium
GCAGGTACTCGACGCCGTCGACCGCGTGACCAACGTCAAGCTTGTGCGCAAACTGGAGGGCCGCCGTGCCGGTGATCCTGACGCGCTGATATCCGACAACCGCGCGATTGTCGGTCGCTTTGGCTGGCAGCCCAAGCACGACGATCTCGACAAGATTGTGCGCGACGCGCTGGCATGGGAACGCCAGCTAAGCAAACGACAGACCAGCTAAGCCATTCGTCTCCCTTGCGCTTTTCGGGCCGCCATCCCATATCCGGCGGATGAGTGAAAATTCCCACAGCAACGCCGCCGTCTGGTACGGCACCACCATTCTCTCCGTCCGCAAAAATGGCAAAGTCGTGATCGCCGGTGACGGTCAGGTCTCGATGGGGCAGACAGTGATGAAGCCGAATGCGAAGAAAGTACGGCAACTGCATGACGGTTCGGTTATCGGCGGGTTTGCCGGCGCGACTGCTGATGCATTCACCCTTTTCGAACGGCTCGAAAAGAAGCTGGAGCAGCATTGCGGGCAATTGATGCGGGCGGCGGTCGAACTCGCCAAGGATTGGCGTACCGACAAATATCTGCGCAATCTGGAGGCGATGATGATTGTCGCCGACAAAGATGTGACGCTGATCTTGACCGGAAACGGAGACGTGCTGGAACCCAATGACGGCATCGCTGCAATCGGGTCAGGCGGGAATTATGCGTTATCCGCAGCACGGGCGCTGATGGAATATGAAGCCGATGCCGAAGCCATGGCGCGCAAGGCAATGGGCGTCGCCGCCGACATCTGTGTGTACACCAACGATCAGTTGACCGTCGAAACGCTGGAGAGCGTATCGTGAGCGCGTCCTTGACCCCCAAAGCCATTGTCGCCGCGCTCGATGAGCATATTATCGGCCAAGCCGACGCCAAGCGCGCGGTCGCCGTAGCGCTGCGCAACCGTTGGCGGCGCCAACGTCTTGGTGCTGATTTGCGCGATGAGGTAACGCCAAAGAACATCCTGATGATCGGCCCTACGGGCTGTGGCAAAACCGAGATCAGCAGGCGGCTGGCCAAATTGGCCGACGCGCCGTTCATCAAGGTCGAGGCTACCAAATTCACCGAAGTCGGGTATGTGGGTCGCGACGTCGAACAGATCGCCCGCGACTTGGCCGAAGAAGCGGTTCGGCTGGAGAAAGACCGCAGACGCGGTCACGTGCGCGAGGCTGCCGAGGGCGCCGCAATGGAACGTCTGCTGAAGCCGCTGGCGGGCGAAACCGCAAGCGAGGCCACGCGTCAGGCATTTCGTCAGCGTATCGTCGATCATCATATGGACGATGTCGAAATCGAGATCGAAGTATCGGACAGCCCGTCCACGCCGATGGAAATCCCCGGCATGGGTGGCCAGGTCGGAATGATCAATCTCGGGGAGATGATGGGCAAGGCCTTTGGCCAGAACAACCTCAAGCGTCGCAAGATGAAGGTACCCGATGCCTGGGCCAAGCTGGTGGAGGAGGAATCGGAGAAGCGTCTGGACCAGGACGACGTAAATCGGGTGGCACTCGCCGACGCCGAAGCCAATGGCATCGTGTTTCTCGACGAGATCGACAAGATCGCAGTGTCCGACGTGCGCGGCGGCGGCTCGGTGAGCCGAGAAGGCGTGCAGCGCGATCTGTTGCCGCTGATCGAAGGCACCACGGTTGCGACCAAATACGGCCCGATGAAAACCGACCATGTGCTGTTTATCGCGTCTGGTGCGTTCCATGTTTCAAAGCCGAGCGACATGCTGCCAGAGCTGCAGGGCCGTCTTCCTATCCGCGTTGAACTGCGCGCTTTGGAACATGCCGACTTTGTCCGTATCCTCTCTGAAACGCGGGCCAACTTGCCTATGCAGTACACGGCGTTGTTGGCGACTGAAGAGGTGACGCTCGATTTCACCGACGACGCGATCGACGCGATCGCCCGAATTGCCTTTGACGTTAACGCAACGCTCGAGAATATCGGCGCGCGCCGCCTTCAGACGGTGATGGAAAAGCTGCTCGAAGACATCAGTTTCGATGCCGAAGACCGCAAGGGCGACGCGATCACCATCGATGCCGCATACGTGCAGCAGCAACTAGCAGGAATCGCCAAGGACACCGACCTGTCAAAATATGTTTTATGAACAGGTTGGCTGCCATTTACGGTATGCCGGAATAACGCTTGCAATCACCGAAACTCCCTGCGCAATTTGGAATGCGACAGGGGAATGGGTATGAAAAGCCGGACAATCATGGCGTTGGCGTTTGCAGCATTGGGCGTCGGTGCTACCCCATTCGCGGCAGCAAAACAGGCTGCGATAGATCAGGTCGCACCCCCGTTCACATTGAAAATGTTCGATAAGAGCAAAAAGACGCTGACGGACTATCGCGGCAAAGTATTGGTAATAAACTATTGGGCGACGTGGTGTGGGCCTTGCAAGACCGAGATGCCGATGATGTCGAAATATCACCGTCTGAACAAGGCGCGCGGATTCGAGATTATCGGCGTTGTGACAAAGGACAGCGTTAAGCCATTTCAACTTACAAAAGT
>JANONL010000221.1:0-2618 GCA_031420815.1 Sphingomonadales bacterium
GACACGGCTTCGGTGAACTCGGACGGCTTGATCATCGCGCGGTTACCCGCCGCCAAGATGCCCGCCATCGGTACCATAACCATACCAACAGGGAAGTTCCACGGCGCCACCACGCCGACCACGCCCTTGGGTTGATAAACCACCTCCGCCTTTGCTCCGAGAAACCCAAGCGGAAAAGTGGGCTTACGCTTTTCGTTCCTGGCCCAGCTTTCGAAATGCTTTTTGGCATGTTTCATTGCGCTGACCGACGGCATGATGTCGGTCATCAGCGTCTGTTCGCGGCTTCGGTGACCAAAATCGGCGGATACGGCTTTGGCAAAATCTTCGGCATGGTCGACGAGCAACGCGATCGCCCGGTCAATCCGGTCGCTGCGCACCGACATCGGTTCGGGAAGCGCAGCGGTAAAACTTGCCCGTTGTTTTTCCAAAACAGATTGCATGTCTGCGGCCATCGTCACTCTCCCGTTTTAATTGCTCGATGAAATGCTAGCGCCAAGCGTTGCACATTGAAACTAAAATGGCATAACGAGGATGATGAGGCACACAAGGCGCCCTTTACGGAGAGACCAAATATGATCGAGGCGGGCACAAAATGGACCCCGCCAGCTGGCTGGCCGGCAATGAGCCGCGACGATGTCAAGGCCGCTTTGTGTGCGCCCGGTATGCCTTTCGAAATGGAGACCATCCAGGTTGAGGGCATACCTACTCGCGTGTGGAAAAACGCATTGCCAACGCTTGCTGCACTTGCAGAGCACACCAAAGCCTTTGGCGAGCGTGAGTTCGTGGTCTTTAATGACGAGCGGATGACCTATTCGGACTGGTACCGAGCCGTGGCAAATCTTGCGGCGAAGTTGCAGGATTTGGGTGTGAACAAAGGCGACCGAGTGGCGCTAGCAATGCGCAACCTACCCGAATGGCCGGTAGCATTCTTCGCCGCTGCGGTGATCGGTGCGATTGTCGTTCCGCTTAACGCATGGTGGACAAGCGAGGAACTGGTGTTCGGCATGACCGATTCGGGTGCCAAAGTTCTGGTCAGCGATGCCGAGCGATGGGACCGGCTGGGACCGCATCATTCCGAAATGCCGGATTTGCAGCATATATTGGTGGCGCGTTCAGCGTCGGTGGCGCAGCCAGCGGTTGCGCTCGAAGACTTCGTCGGCAAGGTAACCGCTTATTCAAGCCTGCCCGACCGGCCGCTGCCCGATGTGGCCATCGCCCCCGACGATGCCGTAACCATTTTCTACACCAGCGGCACCACTGGCAAACCCAAGGGCGCGCTAGGTTCGCACCGCAATATGCTAACCAACGCGCTGTCGACCGCTTATTCCGGGGCGACAACGGTGTTGCGGCGAGGCGATACACTGCCTGAACCATCGGTTCGAACTGCTCTGGTGGTTGTCCCAATGTTCCACGTGACTGCATGTTCGGCGGTCATGATCCCGACAATCCAGGCGGGCCACAAAATAACCTTCATGCACAAATGGGACACAGTGCAGGCTTTCAAGATTATCGAGCGTGAAAAGGTCAATGCAACAGGCGGCGTGCCCTATATCGCGTGGCAGTTGATCGAGCATCCTGACCGTGAGCAATATGACCTAAGCTCAATCGACTCGATCAGCTACGGCGGCGCGCCTTCGGCACCCGAACTGGTCAGCAAGATCCACGAAATATTCGGCGCGTTTCCCGGCAATGGCTGGGGTATGACCGAGACTATGGCAACGGTTACTTCACACACCGCCGAAGATTACCTCAACCGCCCCGATAGCTGCGGCCCGGCGGTTGCCCCGTCCGACCTTAAAATCATGTCAGAAGATGCGACCGCCGAATTGCCAATCGGCGAAGTTGGTGAGTTATGGGCGCGCGGTCCGCAGATCGTGAAGGGATACTGGAACCGACCCGAGGCCACCGCAGAAACTTTTGTCGATGGCTGGGTGCGCACCGGTGACCTGGCGCGGCTCGACGACGAAGGCTTTTGCTTCATTGTAGACCGGGCGAAAGACATGATCATCCGCGGCGGCGAAAATATCTATTCATCGGAGGTTGAAAATATTCTCTATGAACATCCAGCGGTAACCGATGCTGCACTGATTGGTATTCCGCACCAGACGTTGGGCGAAGAACCAGCAGCAGTGGTTCACCTCGCGCCCGGTGAAGCAGCGACCGAGGAAGAATTGAAAGCGTGGGTCGGTACCCGGCTGGCGAAGTTTAAAATTCCGGTGAAGATTATATTTTGCGCCGACACTTTGCCACGCAATGCCAACGGCAAAATTATGAAACGCGATCTAAAGGCACTGTTCTAACGATAATTGTCTTTGGCGCGCTCCGGCCTTATACAGCGTCAAATTCAACCAAGGAACCGCTCCCATGACCGCCACCGATCCCGTCGTCATCCTGTCCTACGCGCGTACCCCGATGGGTGGCATGCAGGGCGTGCTCGCCGACGTTGCCGCAACGGATTTGGGCGCTACGGCGGTCAGGGCAGCGGTCGAACGTTCGGGCGTCGATGCGGATGATATCGAGCGCATCTATATGGGTTGCGTGTTGCCAGCGGGTCTGGGTCAAGCACCTGCGCGTCAGGCCGCGATCAAGGCCGGTCTGCCCAAATCGGTGCAGGCGAC
>JANONL010000222.1:0-15328 GCA_031420815.1 Sphingomonadales bacterium
CCCATGTCCACACGCCCGCAAACGCTCACCTTCGACAAATCCACCAGCCGCGCGAATCCGACGCCGTCGCCGATGAAGCGACTTACCGTGCCGCGGATTCGGCAGCGTAAGGGCGGTGAACCGCTCGTTATGCTGACCGCCTATACCGTTCGGATGGCACAGCTGCTCGACCCGCATTGCGACATGTTGCTGGTCGGCGATTCGCTAGGTCAGGTGATCTACGGCCTGCCGCATACCGTTGCTGTGACCATGAAAATGATGTGCGCACATGGTGCTGCGGTGGTTCGCGGCAGCTACCATGCAGCAGTGGTCGTCGATATGCCCTTTGGCAGTTATGAAGCTACACCTGAACTGGCATTCACAAACGCAGCGCGCTTGCTGAAAGAAACCGGTGCCGCAGCGGTCAAGATAGAGGGTGGCAAAGTGCTTGCCCCCACCGTCGAGTTCCTGACCTCGCGCGGCATCCCGGTGATGGCGCATGTCGGCCTGACCCCGCAAGCGGTGAACATCCTTGGCGGCTACGGGGTGCGAGGGAAAAGTCTGGAAGAGGCCAAATCAATCGTCGAAGACGCAATCGCGATGTCAGAGGCCGGCGCGTTTGCCATGGTTATCGAAGGTGTTCTGGAACCGATCGCCATCGAGATCACCAACAAAATTGCATGCCCGACTATCGGTATTGGCGCATCTGCGCAGTGCGACGGTCAAGTGTTGGTAACCGAAGATATGCTCGGCCTGTTCGAACGCACACCAAAATTCGTAAAGCGGTTTGGCGCGATGCAGGGGATGGTTGAAGAATCGGTGCGGCAATATGCCGAACAGGTTCGCAACCGCAGCTTTCCCAGCGCAGAACAGCTTTATCAGCCGGAATAAAGCGGGCTGGCCTATCGCGCTTAGTATCGCTAAGGACGGCGACAACAATCTGTTTAATATCCCATATCGGAGGCCCTTTTGGCTTTAACACCGACTGACAAACGCGCCGGTAGCGACGAAGCATTCTTGCGCGAAGTGGACGATGCGGTCCGTGCCAGTGATCTGACAAACTTCTGGACGCGCTATGGCCGTTGGCTGCTCGCGCTGCTCGTTGCCGGGCTTTTAGCTTTTGGCGGCTGGATTATTTACCAGAATCGCGTCCAGGCCGCTGCCGATTTGCAAAGCGAAGAATTTGTCGATGCGATGGATAAGTTGCGCGCTGGCGATGAAAAGGGCGGCCGTGCGAAACTGGCGGCGCTGACCAAGGCTGACCAGCCGGGATACCGTGCTATGGCGCAACTGGTCGAGGCCAATATGCTCGGTGAAGACGGCGAGACCAAGAAAGCGACTGCGCTATATGCGAAAGTCGCAGGCGATAGCAGTTTGCCGCAAACATTCCGCGATTTGGCGCTGATTCGCCAAACCAGCGCAGAGTTCGACGGCCTGCCTGCGCAGACCGTGGTCGACCGGCTGAAACCGCTGGCCAAGCCTGGCAACGCATGGTTCGGCAGCGCCGGCGAAATGACCGCGATTGCTTACATGAAAATGGGCAAGGACAATTTGGCCGGTCCCATTTTTGCCCAAATTTCCAAGCAAGAAGGTGTGCCACAGAGTTTGCGCAGCCGTGCCCAGCAAATGGCTGGCGCGCTCGGCGTTGATGCTGTTCAGGTTGATGAAAAGCGCAATGCGGCATCAAAGGCGGCGACCACAGCCGCCAAGGGAGAGTGAATAGGTGAATACAGCTTCGAAAATCCTGCTGGCACTGGCCGCATCGACGACGCTAGGCGGCTGCGCGGTTCTTGACAGCGTGCGCGGTGATGCAGGCAAGAAGAACAACACGCCGACCATCGGTAACCGTGTCGATATTCTTGGCACCGAGCGCGATACCGAGGCTGACCCCAATCTTGCGGGTGTCGCGGTAATTCTGCCTGCGCCTGCCGTCAACGACGCGTGGGCACAACCTGGTGGCAATGCATCAAAGTCGCCAGGCCATGTCGAATTGGGCCAGAATCTGGCGCGTGCATGGACCGCTTCGGTGCGGGGCTCAACCCCTCGCGCTCGGCTTGCGGCGGCTCCTGTGGTTAGCGATGGGCGACTGTATGTGATCGATACCGACGCCCGTGTTTCGGCGTTCGACGCGACGAGCGGAGCGCCCATCTGGTCAACGAAGATCGATGTCGAAGGGGATGGCAAAGCATCGCTCTTTGGCGGCGGCGTCAGCGCGAGCGGACCGATGGTTTTTGCCACCAACGGTGTGGGCGATGTCGCTGGATTGCAGGCCGATACCGGCGCGCTGGCGTGGAAAAAACGCCCTGCTGGACCGCTCCGTGGTTCGCCGACTTTGTCCAACGGTAACGCTTATGTGATGACACAGGATAACCAGATTTACGCCCTGCGCCAAACCGACGGAGAAGCGCAGTGGAACGAGGCTGGCCCTGTTGCCGTATCGGGCATATTCGGCGTTGGCGCACCGGCCGCTGCCCAAGGGACAGTGATTGCCGGCTATTCGAGCGGTGAGCTTGCCGCATACCGTTATGAAAATGGCCGCAGTCTGTGGACCGACACGCTGTCGCGCACCGCGATGTCGACGTCGGTTTCGACCCTGACCGATATCGATGCCGATCCGGTGATCGACCGGGGTCGCGTTTTCGCGCTCGGTAAAGGCGGGCGCATGGCTTCCTACGAACTGGTGACCGGCCAGCGCATCTGGGAAATCAACATTGCCGGCATCGCGACACCCGTGACCGCAGGCGAATGGGTTTTTGTCCTGACTGACGAAGCAAAGCTGCTCTGTGTAGCACGCTCAAGCGGTAAAATCCGCTGGATTTCAAAGCTGCAGCGCTACAACAATGAAGACAAGAAAAAGGGCCCGGTTAGCTGGTACGGCCCCATTCTTGCTGGTGGACGGTTGATCACGGCCAACTCGCGCGGTGAAGTATGGTCGGTGTCTCCATCTGAAGGCGCTGCCACCCAAGTGTTCGATTTGAAATCGGGCGTCTCGCTGGCACCGATTGTGGCCAACAACACGCTTTACATCCTCGACGACGGCGGTCGCATTTCAGCCTTTCGTTAAGGCAAAAATCTAATTTCCGTTCGTGTCGAGCCTGGTCGAGACACTTGTCGGCAACGCGTGTCTTCTCGGCCTCTCGACTTAGTTCGAGGTGAACGGCTATAGAAGTCGGCATTGAACTTTCAGAAGGGAATAATCGGCATGTTGCCGACGGTAGCCATTATCGGTCGGCCCAATGTCGGCAAATCGACGCTTTTCAACCGGTTGGTGGGCAAGAAGCTGGCGCTTGTCGATGACACGCCGGGTGTCACCCGCGACCGGCGTGAAGGCGAAGGGCGGCTGTTCGATCTCGAATTTACCGTCGTCGATACTGCGGGCTATGAGGATGAAGACCCTGATACCCTGCCCGGCCGGATGCGAATGCAGACCGAGGCGGCGATTGCGGGTGCGCAGGTTGCGATATTCCTGATCGACGGTCGCGCAGGCGTAACCCCGCTCGATGAGGAAATCGGCCGTTGGTTGCGCAGCAGCAGCACACCCGTAGTGCTGGCGGTCAACAAGGCAGAAGGAAAACAGGCCGACAACGGCATCCTCGAAAGCTATGCGCTAGGGTTTGGCGAGCCGATCGCCATCAGCGGCGAACACGGCGAAGGCATGGCTGACCTGTTTCAGGAACTGCTGCCGCATATCGACGGCGGCGCGTTCGAGGTGGAAGACCACGAAGCGCATGATGCGATATTGAAGCTGGCGATTGTCGGTCGCCCCAACGCGGGCAAATCTACGCTGATTAACAAGCTGCTCGGCGAGCAACGGCTGATTACGGGGCCGGAAGCTGGCATCACCCGCGATAGCATCGCGGTCGAATGGGTCTGGCATGATCCAAATCCGAAACAGCGCGAACCCGACGAGGACGGCAACATCCCGCCGCTACAAACCGAACGCCGCGTCCGCCTGATCGATACAGCAGGCATGCGCAAGCGCGCCAAGGTGCAGGATAAGCTGGAAAAAATGTCGGTCGCCGACGCTCGCCACGCGATTGATTTTGCCGAGGTCGTCGTGTTGCTGCTCGATGCCACGAAGGGTCTTGAAGTCCAAGACCTGAAGATTGCCGACCATGTTATCCAGGAAGGCCGCGCGCTGGTTATCGCCATCAACAAATGGGATATCGCCGAAAATGGCAGCAGTTTGTTCAATGGCATCCGCGCCGCGCTGGAAGACGGACTGTCGCAACTCAAAGGCGTGCCGATGATTGCAGTGTCGGCGGCGACGGGCAAAGGACTTGAGCAATTGCTCTCCGCCGCATTTGAGGCGCGTGACGCATGGAACAAGCGCGTACCGACCGGCATCCTCAACCGCTGGTTCGAGGCCGCTATTTCTGCCAACCCGCCACCCGCACCGGGCGGCAAGCGAATCAAGCTTCGCTATATGACGCAAGCGCGCAACCGTCCGCCAACCTTTGTTATTTTCGGTAACCGTACCGACGAGATACCCGCCAGTTACGCGCGTTACTTGCTGAACGGCATCCGCCGCGACCTCGATTTCGGCGCGGTACCGGTGCGGATCAACTTCCGCTCGTCAAAAAACCCGTTCGCCGACAAGGATTGAGAACGGGGCCAGCCGATATATCGGCCAATTTATGTCAACGCTCTGTTTACCTGTTCCATTGTACACCAGCGCTGGATGTGGATGTGTTGGCCTACCACTGGAGTAACCGGACGTTGAACCACGAAGCAGATGATCTGATCGACTGGAAGACCTTTACCGAAACGCGTACCTTGTTAGGGGCCGGTTTTGTAAGGATTCTCGGTTATTTCCGAGAGGACGGGACAAAGTCGGTTGCCGCCATCGAGGAGGCTGTGCGTCTCAAAGACTCGGGTAAACTCGTGATGCCTGCGCACACGCTGAAGGGCGAATCCTGGCAGTTCGGCGCCGACAAACTGGCAATGCTGGCCGAAGAAATCGAGGTCGCGGCACGGCATTATGTCGAAATCTTGCAAGATCCGGCCGAACTCGTCGAAAAAGTCGTCGAACTCCGTCCGATTTTCGAGGCGACTTTGGCTGCGCTCGAAGCAGAAGCCAGTCCGCTGGTTGACCGGCGTCCAGCGTCGATGAGTCAGCGCAATGCCCTTGGCGGGATGAACTACGGGCGCCTGTAATATATAGGCTCGGCGTTACTCTTGCACCGCAACCGATTGTAACTGGACATAATTTTCCATCCCCATCCGGGCTATCATATCGAACTGCTTTTCCAATATATCGACATGTTCCTCCTCATTTTCGAGGATGTCGGAAAATAGATCGCGGCTGACGAAATCGCGCACGCTTTCGCTATGAACAATCGCATCGCGCAGCAGCGGTATTGCCTCATTTTCAAGCGCTAGGTCGGACTTCAAAATCTCTTCGACTGTCTCGCCGATCCGCAATCTCCCTAACATTTGAAAATTTGGCAGGCCTTCCAGAAACAATATGCGTTCCGACAACCGGTCGGCGTGCTTCATTTCGTCGATCGATTCGTGGCGCTCAAAATGCGCGAGCTTCGCCACGCCCCAGTTGTCGAGCATCCGGTAGTGTAGCCAATATTGGTTGACCGCAGTCAGCTCGTTTTTCAGCGCTTCGTTGAGGAAATCGATAACCTTGGCATCGCCCTTCATGGCCGTTCTCCGATGATTTGAACGGACTTATTGTAACGGCAACGTAAATCAAAAGGAAGTGCGAAAGCCGCAGAAAAGCTTGATTTTTGGAAAGTGCGGGACAGCGCTATTGCTACGCGGTTGCAGGCATCGCGCTGATAATGTCTCGCGCGAACGATAAACATTGTCCGCATTTCGGTTTACGACCAAGGCGCGCATAGACGTCATTCGGCTTTTCCGAACCGCAGCGCACAGCCGCGCGTAGGTCTTTTTCCCGGATAGCATTGCAGACGCACACGACCATTGATTCGCTCCTGATAGAAGCGTCTTACCGTTAATGCGAATCGGTTGCAATAGCTTTGATCGCCATGTGTCAGCTTAGCGCCGCATTGACTGCAATTGCATCCGCGCCAGACTGCGCCACAACCATTCAAGCGGGCCGTAACGAAAACGTGCCAGCCAAGGCTTCGACCACAGCAGCATGACCGCCCACGCGCCAATCACGAAAAACCACAATTCCGCCCGGCTGACAAAGCCATAAAGTCCCAATCCATAGCCGTAGAATATAGTGGTCATGACAATACTGGTGCCGAGATAATTGGTAAAAGCCGCCTGCCCGGTCGCCACCACGCGCGCGAGAAAACCGCTGCCCGCCAGCCGGTGGATCAAGAGTGTCAACGCCGCAGCATAACCGATTGTCATCAACAATCGTGGCAATATCATCCAGGAGACCTGGGCATTAATAACAACGACCGGATTGAATCCGCTGGCATATTGACCGAATGCGGCAAGGGCGTTGAGAATTGCCCCACCGCCGACGCCATAAATCGCCCACGTCCGGTAACGCTTCCTGTCCCATTGCCCCAGCAAAAATCCGTTTTTCAGCAATGCCATGCCGATCATCATCAGCGGCAGTGTTTCGAAGATGGATTGCAATATCCCTGCGAACGGCTCGGCATATTCTTCGCGCAATTTGTGACTGACAATTTTGCCATAGCCGCTGCGATAAAGCGCAATTTCCTTGTTGGTGCCGACCGACGTGAAGTCATCGTCTTGTATGATCTTTCGATAGTCCTTGATCTGCTTGGCGGTCGCTTCGGGCTGGCTCGCCTGATATTGCTTGTAGACCATCGCGCCGGTGCCAGCCGTCATTAATGCAAAGCCGAGCGCATAGATTATCAGCGCCCATGTAATCAGCCGCCCGGGCTGCCATTTGCGGAACAGGAACGCGATGCTGCCGACGCTCGCGTACAGGAACAATATGTCGCCGAACCAGATGAAGAAGAAATGCGCGAGGCCGAACAAGGCCAGCCAGAACATCCGCATATAATGTACGCGATTTGCGCTTTCACCCTTGGCTTCCGCCCGCTCGGCTACCAACAACATGCTAGCGCCGAATAATAACGAGAACAGCCCACGCATTTTGCCGTCGAAGACGATGTAGCTGACAAACCAGCTGACCAGATCCGCCCCGCTATCGCCGCCGTAAATCGCCGGACTCAGATACGCCATGAAGGGCATATTGAAAGCCGCGATATTCATCGCCAATATGCCCATTACGGCGAAGCCGCGAAGCGCGTCGAGCGTGATATGGCGGACGTTCAAGTTTGAATGTGCAGTCGTGTCCAAATTTTCCTCCCTGTGTTACTAGAGCGATACACCGGATTACATGCCGCGTCCAGCACCCGTTTATACGCGCGACATTCCTTATTGACATTAGTGTAGGTAGTGGATATTTGACACGCAAATAGATTCGACGGAGCCGTCATTATGACCCAACTCACCTTCTCTCACCCGGACCGCCCAGTGACCGAATTCCGCCCGTTGAAGGCGTGGCGTCATTTTCGAAAATTGATCGCCGACAAGGAAGATACCGAACAGGTATTCCACATCATCGCCGCCTTGCGCGGCAGCAAGTTCAAGCAGATTGCACGACAGTTCTGGGAAACCTCCAAGGGCAAGGACATGCTGGAAAGCAATATGCGTCTTGTTGACCTGCTCGACGACCATGACAGCATCAAGCAACTGCCGCAGGGCACCGTTGGCCGGGCCTATGTTGATTTTATGGAGCGTGAAGGCCTGAGCGCGGCTGGTCTTGAGGCGGAATATGCCCAATTCCAGGATGCGTCAGAACATTATGATGACGTGCTTGACCGCTATGGCGACCGGCTGCGTGACACGCATGATATGCTGCACATCCTGACCGGCTATGGCCGCGATGCGCTCGGCGAACAATGCGTGTTGGCATTTACCTATGCGCAGAACCGCAATCTGGGTGTCGGCTTCATCGCTTATGCCGGCGGTCTCGAACTGAAATACCGTGTGGCTAAATCTGCGCCGATCATGAAGTCCGTGCACGAAGGTTACCGCATCGGCAATGCCGCAAAGAACATCGTGCATGAAGATATCGCCGCGTTGCTGCGCGAGCCGCTCGCCGATGCGCGCAAGCGTCTGGGGATATCGGAGCCAGTGCTATATCGCGCGGCGCATACCGCTATGCGTGCCTCTGGCGTCGATCCGTACAATCTGCTCGCGCCTGTTGCAGCCTAAAGCCAGCTTGAAATTTGCTCTAGCGGCTTTTTGATGGTGGCATGAACCGGCACTGTTGCATCCGGTGCGGGATGGCCGACCACTAGCACCATTACCGGCTTCTCGTTCGCTGGCCGCTCGCAAATCCGGTTGAGAAACTTCATCGGATTGGGCGTGTGGGTCAATGTCGCCAGCCCGGCATCATGCAGCGCCGCAATCAGGAACCCCGTTGCAATGCCGACGCTTTCGTTAACATAATAATTCTGCTTGTCGTCGCCGGGATATAGCCCGCCGCGTCGTTGGCCGAAAATCACGATCAAATACGGCGCAGTTTCGAGATAGGGCTTCACCTCATCAGTGCCGAGCGGGGCCAGCGCGTCGATCCATTCCTCGCTGGCCTTGCCTGCATAGAATTCGCGCTCTTCGGCCTCTGCGGCTTGGCGTAAGGCACGTTTCCTTTCGGGCGAAGAAATTACGGCAAAATGCCATGGTTGGTGATTGGCCCCGCTCGGCGCTGTGCCAGCCGCCAGCAACGCCGCCTCGATAATTGCGCGTGGTACCGGCGCGTCGGTAAAGTCGCGGCAAGTCCGCCGGGTTTTCAAGGCCGTGTGGAACGCCTTTGCGCGTGCAAGCCGTTCCATATCGGAATAGGCGGGCAATTCGGCATAAGCGACCGTGTCATGATGTTTCATCGCGCGTTCTTTCGAAGCATGAACCTGAGGCCGAACCAGGCATGCATCCCGTTCTTGTAGCCGAGCTTCTGGCCAAGCGGCGTGTCGGAATAGCCTGTGGTCATGGTTCGTACGCAACGCCGAGGCGTTCGGATTGTACCTTCAACGCCTTGTCACGTGTCCAAAGTCGGACGGGTTCAAAATCCCCAGACGCTCGAGTTGCAGCAAGCAGATGCACGTCGATATAACTCAATCCCACGCCAAACAGCTTTGCACTTTCCACCAACGTCATAACTTCAATATCGCTGGCCGTCGGTATGCGGTGCAGATCACGGAGCATCGCCAGCCGTGACTCTCGCCGCTTGAGCGATCCCATGGCGATTTCGCCAATAACAAAGTCGTGAACAACGACACTTTCGCCTTTGAGCAGATAATCAAGATGTTGGTCGAAACCGCTTCGTATGAAATCGATCCAGATCGACGTATCGACGAGAATCATGCTGCCTTGGAATCTTCGTCGGCTTCTTTTCGAGGACGGCGGCGGGGCGCGGCCCAAGCATCCGGATCGGAACCACCGAGGCGTGCCAAGCGCCGTCCTGCTTCACGCGCAACGAGACTTTCAAGCGCCATCCGAATAACAGTCGCACGTTCCTTGACGCCAGTATATTCGATAGCTTTTGCGAGAAGCTCATCATCAATGGTGATTGTTGTACGCATGCTCACTTATTAGCATCAGATGATGCACTTTACAACGTCAGCCTTCCATCCAGTTTTTGAAGAAGCTCTCATGCGCGGCGCGGAGGTCGGTGAGGGCAATATTCCACTGCGGTTGTTCAGAATATCCGTGTTCGCCGACTTCAATGCAATCGCCTTTTACGGTGCCGACAAGATCACACTCAAGACCTGCGTATTCGGCACGCATCATTACGCGGTTGTCCCTAGGATCAGAAACGACGACCAAATAGCGACCTTGATCCTCGCCAAACAACTGATCTATCCAGCCCGACTTACCAAGATTCTTGTCGCTCCATTCAGGGTTGATAGCGGCACCGAGTCCCGAAGCCAAAGCCATCTCAGTAATTGCAACTAACATGCCGCCGTCCGAAACGTCGTGAACACCAACAACGAGCTTTTCGTCGATCAGTTCCCGCACAAGTCGTCCTGCGGCAAATTCCGCTTTAAGGTCGATAGCTGGGGGCGACCCTTCTTCTCGGCCATGAACTTCTCGCAGCCAAATGGACTGACCGAGGTGCGACGGGCGACCGCCTATTAGGAATATCTCATCGCCCTCATTCTTAAACCCAATCGTCGCCATCTTGCTTACATCTTCGAGCACGCCGACGCCGCCAATCGCTGGCGTCGGCAAAATCGCGCTGCCGCCTCCGGTGGCCTTGCTTTCGTTGTAAAGGCTCACATTGCCCGACACGATCGGATAGTCGAGCGCACGGCAGGCGTCGGCCATGCCTTCGAGGCAGCCGACGATTTGCGCCATGATTTCGGGGCGCTGCGGGTTGGCAAAGTTGAGGCAGTTGGTGATCGCCAGCGGCTTTGCCCCGACCGCGCAGATGTTGCGATAAGTTTCGGCCACCGCCTGTTTACCGCCTTCGTACGGGTCGGCGTAGCAATAACGCGGGGTGCAGTCGGTGGTCATCGCCAGCGCGCGGTTGGTGCCGTGGATACGGACAACAGCCGCGTCGCCGCCTGAAAGCTGTGCGGTGTCGCCGCCGACCTGCGAGTCATATTGCTGCCATATCCACGCGCGCGACGCGAGGTCGGGACAGGCCATCAGCTTCAACAAATCCGCGCCAATATCGGTGCTTTCGGGTATATCGCCCAGCGGTTTGACGTTGGCCCAAGCTTTATATTCTTCCTTCGACGCGGCAGGTCTGTCGTACAAAGGCGCGTCTTCGGCGAGCGGCCCGAGCGGAATGTCGCACACGACCTCGCCCTTGAACGTTAGCACCATATGGCCGGTATCGGTCACTTCGCCGATCACCGCAAAGTCGAGTTCCCATTTGTCGAAGATTGCCTTGGCAAATTCCTCGCGGCCGGGCTTCAGCACCATCAACATGCGTTCCTGGCTCTCGGACAGCATCATCTCGTAAGGCGTCATACCCTCTTCACGGCACGGCACCATGTCCATGTTGAGGATGATCCCGGCCTTGCCGTTAGTCGCCATTTCGACGCTGGAGCTGGTCAGCCCGGCCGCGCCCATATCCTGAATCGCGACAATCGCGTCCGACGCCATCAGCTCAAGGCAGGCTTCGATCAGCAGTTTTTCGGTGAACGGATCGCCGACCTGAACGGTGGGGCGCTTTGCCTCGATATCGGCGCCGAAGTCAGCGGACGCCATGGTTGCACCATGGATGCCGTCGCGGCCGGTTTTTGACCCGACATAGACAATGGGATTGCCAACGCCGGTGGCGGCGGAATAGAAAATCTTGTCCTGATCGGCGATCCCTACGGTCATCGCGTTGACGAGGATATTGCCGTCATAGGCCGAGTGAAAGTTGACCTCACCACCCACAGTCGGCACGCCGACGCAATTGCCATAACCGCCGATGCCAGCCACGACGCCTTGCACCAAATGCTTCATCTTGGGATGGTCGGGCCGCCCGAAACGTAACGCATTGAGATTGGCGACAGGCCGTGCGCCCATCGTGAACACGTCACGCAAAATACCGCCGACGCCGGTCGCTGCACCCTGATAGGGCTCGATATAGCTTGGGTGGTTGTGCGATTCCATTTTGAAGATCGCTGCGAGCTTGGTGCCGTTCGGCCCTTCGCCGATGTCAATGACGCCTGCATTTTCGCCAGGACCGCAAATGACCCACGGGGCTTCGGTCGGCAATTTCTTCAAATGTATGCGCGACGACTTGTACGAGCAATGCTCCGACCACATCACCGAAAATATGCCGAGTTCAACCATGTTGGGCTCGCGCCCCAGCGCAGTCAAAACATGCGCATATTCTTCTTCATTGAGACCATGGTCGGCGACGATTTGGGGAGTGATTGGCTGAGCAGTATCTGGCATGCCAGCGCCTTAGCGAGACGCGTCAGTTTTCGCCAGCCCCCTTTAACGTCCGCGTCTGCCCGGTCTGGTGCGCCAACCACGCCAAAAGAAAATACGCCAGCAAACCAGAAATCGGCAAGCTGGCATCCAGCACCTCTGGCTCGGGCGAAAGCCAGTTGTAGAGCTGGACCACCAGCATCACCGCAGCCAGCGTCCACGGCCAATGCGTCGCAGCGCCAGCGATATGCTTGGTGCGGCTGAGATAAAAACCCAGAGACGCCCCGATAAGGCCAAGCTCCAACGGCATTTCAATGAGCGGATAATTCCACAGCCCCAGCCCGATCCGCGGCGGCGATCCGGTCAGCGTCAAATCGGGCCGGTGGACGAGCAGGTCGATAAACCAGTGCGACACCACCACGGCTCCCCCAACCAATGCAGTAATGCGGCTTCTGGTCAGCATCCAGATGACAATCGCAAACCCAGCGCCCCACACAATGCTACCAAGCAAGCTGTGCGTGTACGGCATATGATAGAGATCGAGCCCGTTCATCGCGGTAATCCCCGGCGTAATCCGCATCGCCTCCACCCCGCCAAGCACAAAAATGAAAAAGGCGATATCCACCAGTTGTGCGGCGATAAACAGCGCCCCGAGCTTTGGCGCTTTGGGTAAAGCGGCGGCGACAAGCGCCGGGGCGTAATGGCCGATGAACATTTGGAAACTCCCTCGCGGATTATCTGGACGAGGGGCGAACTGAATGCAACTACAGCTCGTCATCCCCGACTTGATCGGGGATCCATGGTCTGACCGGCAAATTTAAACTTCGGCGTCGGGCCATGGATTCCCGCTTTCGCGAGAATGACAAAGTAAAAAAACAAAAAGCCTGCAGGATAAAACGAAAATGGCCGCTGACATTGCTGCCAGCGGCCACTGCGTCTGAAGTTGGAAGTCCCTGGCCACAAGGGCCATTCTTTCCGCTCTCTGACGTCCGGTTCCCCAACTCGGTCCGAAGGCCTTGTTGGTTCGCCTTGGTACTGTGGGTATCCCTATCCGGCGTTGCGTCACTTGCATGTCGCCGCACTTGATAATCGTTGTCTTTGTACCCACCGCCTCTGCCACATTTCCCTGTCTTGCGACCGGTTTGCCTGCTGATTTGGTGACCTGACATTCACTCTGTTCCGCTCTGCTTCCCCGTTTCCGGTTTGGCTTTGCATCGTAGCGTGTCCGCCTGATGACTTTAAAGTGTCATGACTTTCCGAGTCGCGCAAAGCGCTAAATTACGACTTATCCACAGGGTGCTGCTTTATTGGTGGAAAAACTTGCGTACAAGTATTTGAAGCCTCGAATCCCCAAACGAATACGGCCTCCACGCTGTGCATGAAGGCCGTTCGGTTTGACCGGGAGCGAGGGAGAGGAGGAGAGAGCCCGCCGGTCAAAGTGAATTTCGGCAATTTCTTGCCGTTGATCTGCAAATACGCCCCGATTGATAATGCTGCAATTGCGAAAAGAATTAGGTTAGTTGCATGTTTTGCAACTCTATCGATACCCGTAGCGTAAAGTGAATTTTACGGCTCGATACCATTGCCCGGCAGCGACGCGTTGACGATGCCGCCGTCGCACGCAATTGTTTCGCCAACGATATAATCACCTGCACGGGCTGCAATGAAGATAGCGAGACCCGCCATATCTTCAGGTGTACCGATGCGCGGGAACGGGATCCTCTTGCCGACCTCGTCAGCATGGTCACGCGCGACCTTATTCATATCCGACTGGAACGCGCCGGGAGCGATGCCTGAAACCAGGATATTGTCTTTGACCAATTCGGCCGCCAACCGACGTGTCAAATGGATGACCGCCGCTTTCGACGCCTGATAGCTATAGGTCTGCCACGGATTAATTTTCATTCCGTCAATCGACGCAATGTTGATCACCTTGCTCGGCCGGTCAAAACTTGCCGCCGCTTTCAACTGCGGATGCAGCGCCTGCGTCAGGAAGAAAAGCGATTTGACGTTGAGGTCCATCACCCGGTCCCAGCCAGCCTCCGGGAACTGGCCAAAATCTGCACCCCATGCAACGCCGGCATTATTGACGAGAATGTCGACCTTTTCCTCCCGCGCCGCGATTTGTTCGGCAAGGCTGAGGCAACCCTCGACGGTCGATAGGTCGCATGGCAGGCCGATAACCTTGTCGCCAAATTCGGCAACAGTTCCCTCGATCTGGTCGACCTTGCGCGCGCTGATATAAACGCGGGCGGCACCGGCGGCGAGATAGCCTTCGACGATCATCTTGCCGATCCCGCGCGATCCGCCGGTGACAACGGCGATACGGCCATCGAGGTTGAATAAGCTGTGAATGTCCATTTTCTTGTCCTTTTTAGTAACCGTTCATGGTCGCGACGCGGTCGGCGTGGAAATAGGCGTCGCCGAAAAACTCGTTCAAGCTGCGGTCGCGCTTCATATAGAGGCCGATGTCATATTCGTCGGTCATGCCAATGCCGCCGTGCATCTGCACCCCTTCGCGCACCGACAGGTTGCAGGCAAGTCCGGCCTTGGCCTTGGCCGCCGCGACATACAGCTCGGCCTTGGCATGGCCTTCGTCAAGTAACGACTGCGCCTTCAGCACAATCGAGCGCGCGCCTTCCATCTCGCCGTAGAGATGCGCGGCGCGGTGTTGCAACGCCTGGAATTCGCCGATCACGCGGTCGAACTGCTTGCGCGTTTTGAGATAATCGAAGGTGATGTCCATCGCGCCGGTGCCAACGCCGACCATTTCCGCCGCCGCACCCACACGTCCGGCATCGAGCAATTTGGTCAGCACGCTCCAGCCGCCATCAACCTCGCCGATCACCGCGTCGGCATCGAGCTGCACGCCGTCGAGCGTGATATGCGCCGCCATCGCCGAGTCGACAAGCCGTGCGGCCTCCATCGACAGGCCCGCCGCGTCGCGTTCAACCGCAAACAGCGTAAGCCCGTCGGTCTCACCCACCGCACCCGCCGTACGTGCAGCAACGATCAGCATGTCCGAAGACGCGCCCTGCACCACGAACTGCTTGTGCCCCGACAGCTTGAAACCATTGCCGCTGCGTTCGGCCTTGCACGCGGTCTTTTCGGGACGATGCTTCACACCTTCGTCAATCGCCAGCCCGATGACGGTTTCACCCGTCAATATACCCGGAAACCAGCGTTCACGCATCGCCTTGTCAGCGAGCTTCAACGCCTCGACAGCCGCGACCGATGTCGACAAGAACGGCGACGGCGACAGGTTACGACCTATTTCTTCGAGCACAATCCCCGCCTCGATATGCCCCATCCCCATGCCGCCATCGGCCTCGGGGATCAAGATGCCGGGAAACCAGCGCTCGCGCATCGCCTTGTCGGCCAGCTTCAGCGCCTCGACCGCCGCGACCGAGGTCGACAGGAACGGCGAAGGCGACAGGTTGCGGCCGATTTCCTCAAGCACGATCCCGGCTTCGATATGCCCCATGCCCATGCCGCCATCGGCTTCGGG
>JANONL010000223.1:0-2406 GCA_031420815.1 Sphingomonadales bacterium
CCGCAGCTTGCCGTTGCCATAGCTGATATGCCGCATCATCAAGGTGGTTGCGCCCTGACTGGTTTTGGACCGCCCGCCAACGCGCATTGCGGTTTGATCGAGCAAGCGCACGAGCGCTGCAGTGGCGACGTCCTTGCCAAAAATATCGTCCGATTTCGCGTTGGCTAATATGGCTTCGACCTTTCGCCTGATCCTCGGCAAACTGTGTCCAAAATCTGCCAGCCGGTCGAACTTGGCGGTACCGCGAAAACTCGTCCATTCAGGGTGATACCGATATTGCTTGCGCCCGGCGGCGTCGAACCCGGTTGCCTGAATATGGCCATTGGAGCGTGCACATATCCAGACCTCTTTATACGCCGGCGGCACGGCTAATTGCGTAATCCGGGCAATTTCCGCTTCCGACTTTATGACGTGGCTCGATGGGTCGAAATAGCGAAAGCCCTTGCCATATCGACGGCGACTGATGCCCGGATCGGCATCCGATACATAGACCAGCCCGCCCTTCATCGTGAAGCGCCGATCACTTCGAAACTCAACAGAATAACCCATAGATTCATGTGACGAAACTCCGCGAAAGCGCACATTTGATGAAAATCACTTGGATTTCAAACACCAGAACTTCGCGAAGGTTCCGTGCGCCGCCGGGGGCAAACTCGATGGATCTAAGTTGGAGGCCCGACCGAGAATCGAACTCGGGTGCAAGGATTTGCAGTCCTCTGCGTCACCACTCCGCCATCGGGCCTCACTTTGCGGTGGAGGCGCGCTCTAGCCGCTTGATAGTGGCTTGGCAATTGCCAATCGACTTGCCGTTGCGCGATACCCCCAAGCCACACAAAAAGTTGCCGTTTGCCACTGAAAAACGGGCTTTCGTCTGAATCCAGCTTGGCGTTTGGGTCTATGCTGACTAGAGCGTGGGTGGAGGGGCTGTGTTGATATTACAATACAGTCGTGCCAAGTGTGCATAAGGTAATGGAATTACTCGCATGGAATCTGTCGATTTTAACAATATGCGTCGGGCAATGGTCGATAGCCAGTTGCGGACTAGTGGCGTTAGCGCGCCTTGGGTAATTGCCGCGATGGGCAGTGTTGCGCGGGAAAATTTCGCGCCTGCGACGCTTCGCTCTAATGCTTACATGGATCGCGCGCTGCCGCTGGGCGAAGGACGTACGCTCAATCCGCCGCTCGCCACCGGACTGATGCTGGAGGCAGCGGACGTCGCTGTGGATGACAATGTGTTGCTGGTGGGCGTGCCAAGGGGTTATGTGGCGGCGTTGCTGGCCGGTCGGGTCAGTAGCCTTGTCACTATAGAAAGCTTGGCCGATCTGCCCGAAGCCAAGCGCAAAAGCCCGTTCTCGCTGATCCTGATCGACGGCGCAGTCGAAGAATTGCCCGACGGTCTGCTGGCGCTTGCGCAAGAGGACACGCGTATCGTGACCGGCATCGCCGAACGCGGCGTGACCCGCCTTGCATCGGGGCACGTCCGCGACGGTAAGGTTGCGTTGCGGCCGTTTGCCGACACCGAGATCGCAGCCCTGCCCGGCTTTGCCCACGTCCCGGAGTTTGTGTTTTGAGCGCGCGGGGGGTTGCTTTTGCTATTTTGCTGGGGTCAACAACGCTGGCAACTTCGGTCGCTGCCGAAACGCTGCGTGAGGCGTTGATCGGTGCTTATGAAACCAACCCCAATTTGACCGCAGCCCGCGCCGGGCAGCGCGCCACCAACGAAGGCGTGCCGCTCGCCAAGGCCAATGGCCGACCCGACGTGACAGTACAACCAGCCTATACCGAAAACATCATGCAGGACGGCGGCGCTTCGGTGACGCAGGCGCGGGGAATTAGTGTTAACGGTACTATTTCCGCGCCGATCTATGCAGGGGGCGGCATTCGCAACGCGGTTCGTGCCGCTGAAAACCGTGTCGAGGCGGGCTTTGCCGGACTGCGCGGCACCGAAAGTGCAATCTTTTCTGCGGTCGTCGCTGCGTATATGGACGTCATCCGCGACGAATCCATCGTCGAGCTGAACCGCGCGCAGGTGGGCGTGTTGTCGGTCAATCTGGAGGCCACGCAAGACCGGTTTGAAATTGGCGACCTGACCCGCACCGATGTCGCCCAATCCGAAGCGCGGCTGGCGCTGGCGACCAGCAGCATGGAGTCGGCACGCGCCAACCTGATCCGATCGAAAGAAATCTATATCCAGTTGGTTGGCCGCGCGCCCGGCGAACTGCAAGCACCGCCGCCACTGCCCAATTTGCCCGAAACGCCCGAAGCCGCAGTCACCGGGGCGCTCGATAACAATCCGGACCTGTTGGCGGCAAAGGAACAACGCGAGGCAGCTTTGTTCGATCGCAAGGCGGCAAACGCATCGAGATTGCCGACGGTCAGCGTGTTCACCTCGACCGCGTATAGCAA
>JANONL010000224.1:0-2614 GCA_031420815.1 Sphingomonadales bacterium
TTACAACGCGAAAATCAGGAAGACGCCGATTGTCGTCAAAGACGTTCGCGGCTTTTTCACCAACCGCGTGTTCCCGCCTTACATGGGCGAAGCGATGCTGATGGTGACCGAAGGCGTGAAGCCTGCATTGATCGAAAATGCTGCGAAAATGCTTGGTATGCCGATCGGTCCGCTGGCGTTGCTAGACGAAACTACGTTGCAGCTTGGCTATGACGTGATGCAATCGACCAAGGCGGCACTGGGCGATGCCTATGTCCCTAGCGGCACAGAACTCTTTATGGAGAAAATGGTGGTCGAACTGGGCCGTAAAGGCCGCCGCTTCGGCAGCGGGTTTTATGACTATGACGACAAGGGTGAGCGCGAGGAATTGTGGAAAGGCATGGCTGACCATTATCCGCTCGCCGCCGTTCAGCCGTCGGTGGATGAGATCAAGCAGCGATTGCTCTACATCCAGCTGATCGCAACCGCTTTATGCTATGAAGAAAAGGTCGTTGCCGACCCGCAAAGCGCCGATCTCGGTGCGATCTTCGGCTGGGGCTTCGCGCCTTATACCGGTGGCCCGATGAGCTACATCGACACCGTTGGTCTTGAGAACTTTGTCCGCACCGCCGACAGTTTGGCGCAGCAATTCGGCAACCGCTTTGCCCCGCCAAAAAGTTTCCGCGAGATGGCGGATAACGGAGAAGCGCTGTACAAAGCGGCGGCCTAAACCAACATCTACCCAAACCGTTCGCTTCGAGCGTAGTCGAGAAGCCTCTCCGGCGCGCGCAACCTCCCGGTGTCTCGACTTGGCTTATGGCCAAGTTTATCCTGAGCGGCCGCAAGCCAGCCGAAGGGCTCGAAGCGAACGGGTAAGCTAGTTCAAATAAAAATGGGGCGGCATCCATGTCGGAGGCCGCCCCTTTATTTTTGCGTAAAGCTTAGCTTAGAATTTGCCGCGAACGGTGACGCCAAACGTGCGGGGTTCGAGGATGAAAGTCGAGCGCGATCCTGAACGCAACGTTGTATTAAAAGTGACACCACGTGTCGGCTCGTCGAACAAATTTTGCGCCCAAAATTCAATGCCAACACTGTCGCTGATTGTGCTGAGACCAGCGCGCAGATTGACCTTCACATTGCTGTCCTGAATATCGAACCCAAGCGGCGCTGTTGTGCCAACCAGAGCTGGCGTCGCTGGAAGTTCGGTAGCCTGTGTTGACGTACGGCTATCGCTTTCCAATTTAATCTGAGCATTCAAAAAATACTTGAAGTTACTACCGATATCATTGGTGTAGGTAGCCCCGGTTATGACCGTGTACTTCGGTGCATTGGTCAGGGATTCGCCGCACAGGTTGACTACGTTAATCTCCGTAGATGTGCCGCCGTCGCAGTTTTTCGGATATTTTGCGTCGACATATGTCAGCGCGGCGTTGATGGTTAAATGGTCGTCGGGGCGAACAGTGGTTTCAAGTTCAAACCCAGTCGAACGTGCCTTTGGAACGTTAAAGGTCTGAAAACGTGTACCAGTGAATTCCAGCACCTGGAAGTCGGTAAAGTCCTCTTTGAAAAGCGCCAGGTTGGCGGTTACCGCATTATCCAAAAACCGTGCCTTGATACCGACTTCATATGCATCGACCAATTCAGAACGGAATCTGGGATCTGCGCCGCTGATACCGGCGGTGCTATCGAGATTGAACCCACCCGACTTATAACCGTGAGTGAAGCTGGCATACATATTAACTGGCACGGCAAATTCATAAAGAAGCTTTCCGGTATAAATCAGTTCACTGTCTTTGAACTTACCGGAAAAACTACGCGGAAGTGGCAGCACAGCTGCTTGCGGAAGATCCGCTGGCGCCAAGAACGGCAAGCAACCGAGAACCAGAATGGGTCCCCTCAACCCGGCCGGCACGTTCGCAAAGTTGTTAACGATACCGCGACAGGTCGGGTTTGTATTGGCCGCCGGGGCGTATGACCCATCCTTGGATTCATCTGAATAGCGCAAGCCGAAAGACACTTTGAACTTATCGGTGAACGAGTAAGTGTTGTTAGTGAAGATCGAAAAACTTTTGCTGTTTTGTGCGTAGCTGTTGGTCGCGCGCGTTGTCGCGGGGTTTGAGCCCGAAAACAGTTGCAGCGGCCGGGGCCCGAGCGCTCCGCCAGTAGGTCCAAAAAGCAACGCGCCGACAAACTGATCATAATCAGTGCCGAGCGAGAAGCTGACATCCTGGCGAATATCCTCGGTCGAATAATAACCCCCGACCAGATATTCCAGATTGCCATTGATCGCGTCGCCTTGAAGCCTGAGCTCGTGCGTCATGGTGTCGATCCGCGTATTATTCAGGTCAACATTGAACAGGTCTAGCGCAGTGAAATCGGTATCATATGTCTCTTTTGCGCGAAACTCGCGATATGAGCCGATATAGATCAACTCTGCGCTGTCAGCGATCGGGAAGTTTATCTCGCCGGTAACGCCGTAGTTTCTTATGTTACCGATTGGCGCAAAATTGGCTGAAGTAACCCGGTCGTCAACTGCTTGCAGTCCGCGGTTCGGCTGGAATTGCCCGCCTGTCCGATCAAGGCCGACCGCACTGAACAGGCCAAAAGTTTCAACAGGCGAACGCTGCAGTTCCAC
>JANONL010000225.1:0-5109 GCA_031420815.1 Sphingomonadales bacterium
GGGTTCGCCGTTTATGGTGATTACCGGCACCTCGACATCGCTGCCATTCATGAACGGTTCGACGATCGCATCATGCCCCTCTGCATGGATTCCGGCGATAGCGGCCTTGACGCCGTCCCAGTCGGTCGCATCGCCGACACCCCAGCTTGCCGACGATGCGTTGGGCTTGATGACAAAGCGGTCCGCCTTGGGGCACGCATCTTCGCGGACCGGCGCGCCGTTACGGTAAATTGCCCAATCGCAGGTCGGCACGCCGCGTACACGACCCTCCAGCTTGGTCAGATGCTTGTCATCGGAAAGCCCGCGCAAGATCGGGCTTGCCCCCAAATAAGGAAGCCCCAGCCGGTTGCACAAAAGCGGCAACAGCATTTCCGAATTAAAAAACCCGCCGCGATTGAGCAGCGGAAAGACAAAATCGACACCGGGATCGCTGAACAGCGCGTCGTAATTATTGGCCACCTTGAGGTTGACGCCCAAGCCTTCGAGTACCGTCCGGACTTCGTGATGATAGACCGCATGATTGCCGTCCTCGCTGTGCAGCGATCCGTCGCCCAAGGCATGCTTGGCTATGAACAATATACGCACGTCGCGTTTTGCCGCATCGGATATTTTCAGGGGCGTTAGGTTCATGGCGAAATCCTCGAAGCGCTGCTGTCTGGTCCGCATTCCCTAAATGGCATGAGCGAATTTCGCAATTTGCTATTTGGCGCGGGCATGGCAAGTATGCTGGACCGTCACCGATGAAAGTGGTGCATTTGCCGTCTCGTTCGTTAGCGCCTTTGGCGCAGATCATGACCCAGGGGGGGGATGCACGCATCCTGCTCAACCCGGAAACGATGCTCAACCGCTATCACAGCGGCCCTTACCCGCGCGACCTGATCGCTTTTGCGTCATCGACGGCAAATGACCTGAGCGCCGATGCCATGGCCTATCTTGCGTCGCGCTTCGGCGACGATGCGCCTGGTCTGAACGGGGCCGAAGCATATCGCGAGTTTCTGGATGGTGCCCGGCGGCAGATCACGACGGCGTATGGCATTCACGAAAGCACCGACATTTTGTTTGCGGCGTCGGGAACCGACCTGGAATATGTGGCGCTGCTGGCTGTCGTGGGGCGGAGTCGGGCTGGCATTTGCAACCTGCTGCTCGGTTCCGACGAGGTTGGTTCAGGCTGCATCCACAGCGCGGCGGGCAAGTATTTTGCGAAAGAGACGCCGCTTGGTGTTGATTGCGAACCCGGTGATTTGGTCGCCGGGTTGCCGCCAATCCATCTCGGCGATTTTCCGGTGCGCAATCAGGCTGGCACCGCCTTTAACAGCGAACATATACTGCGTGCGATGTCGGCGCGGATCGAAACCGCTCTAGCCGAGGGCCAGCACCCGTTGATTCACATCGTTCACGGGTCGAAGACCGGGCTGGTGCTGCCACATCTTGACGCGATAGATGCCTTGAACGACCGTTTTGGCGACCGGCTATCTTATGTGGTCGATGCCTGCCAGGCGCGTATCACCAGCGCAGCCATTGCCGATTATCTGGACCGCGGCATCATCGTTTTTCTGACCGGATCGAAGTTCATGGGCGGCCCTCCGTTTAGCGGGTTTGCCCTGTTGCCAGCCGGAGCCGTCGGGGCAGCGGCCCCGCTTGCCACCGGAATGGCGACCATATTCCGCCGTGCCGAGGTTCCGGAACAGTGGGCCGGATGCGATATTCTAAAGAGCGAAGGCAATGCCGGACTGGCGTTAAGGCTGGCGGCCTCGCTGTTTGAACTCGACCGGTTCCAGAAGCTCAGCCTTGCTGACGTTACTCGAGTTGTAACCGCGTTCAGCGCGGCGACCGACTGGCTGGCGTCAAGCCTGGGCATCGCAAAAGTCGCCAGCGCGGCACCGGGTGAAAGCGAGTGGCCCTCCGAACATCCGATCGAAATGCAGACGCTGGTAACGCTGGACCTAAGCCATGATGCCGAGGGTAATCAGCAACGCGATCTGACGTTCGACGATGCCACCCGCATCCACAAGATGCTTATCGAAAACGGTATCCGCCTCGGCCAGCCGGTGCGCTGTGTGCGGTTGCATGACGGCCAATGGGGCGCAACGCTGCGTATCGGGCTGTCAATGCCGCAGGTGTGCGAATTTCATTCGCTCGACGATGACAGGCTTGCCGCGACGCTGCGCGGCAGGATGAAGGCAATAGAAAAGCAGTTACGCGAACTTATTTAGGATCAAGCTTTAAGCCGCACGGAGCCGTTCAAGGAAGTTCCGGCTGGCTTCGCGCAAGGCAAGCGCGCGGCTTTCAAGCCCCGACATCACATGCTGCATTTCGTCGGCGACTTCACCGACCTGCACAGCGGCCACATTCACTTCGTTGCTGAATTCGCGGACATGTTCGGCGTCTTGCGCCGCATGTTCGGCGTGCGCGGTGATCTCGCGCGTCGCCGCCTGTTGCTGGGTGATCGCAGTTGCAATGTTACCGGCACCTTGCTGCACCTGATTCATCTTGTGTGCGACCGAGCCTACCATGCGCGCCGCGGCATCCATCTGTTCCTTGATATTGGAAACCGTGTCGGTAACCGATGCAATCGCGCCGTGCGTCTGGTTGGCAAGGCTCTTCACCTCCTGCGCCACAACGGCAAAGCCGCGCCCGGCGTCGCCCGCACGCGCCGCTTCGATAGTCGCGTTTAGCGCGAGCAAATTCGTCTTGCTAGCTACATCTTGGATCATCGCGGCAATTTCTCCCACTTTCTCCGCTTCCCCCGCCAAATGCGCCATCACCCCACTACCCTGCTTGCTACTCGTGGTTGCCGCATCGGACGCGGTCACCTGATCGTGAACCTGTCCCGATATCGAATCTGCAGAGTCGCTTAGTTGCCGCGTGGCGGAGGCGACAATATTGATCGCATTGCTCATGTTCGATGCCATGTCAGCCATCGCATCGGTGCGCTCACGCGTTTGCGTTCCAATTGCCGCCAACTGCTGTGACGACTCGCCAACTGCGCGCACCGCTGCCTCCATGACGTCGATAATTGCGTGGACTGAATGCTCGAATTCGTCGGCAAGCGACGTCATGGCGGCCCGGCGTTCGGTGTCGGCACGCTCGCGCTCTTCGGCACGCGCCGTGCCCGTATTACGCCGTTCCGCCTCAACCGCCTCCAGCCTTTGCTGTTCACTGGTGAAAAAAGATTCCTGCGCCTTTGCATAAGCCTGGGCATGGTCGATCGATTGCATGAATGACCGCCACTGCATCATCGCCACTCGCTGTAGCGAGACACCGAAAATCGCGATGCCGGCGTAAAAGAACCACGGCATGTCGATGCCGGACAATGTCGCTGCGGTGGTGCCGCCGACGGTCATGATCAACAGCCAAGTCATCATCGCAGCAGGCAAACACAAATAAATGAGCGCGCCTACCGCGATCATGCCGAAGGTCATTGCGCTGGCGGTGATCAGGCCGACATCGTCGTGATAGCTCCAGATGTCGCCGAGCAACAACACCCAGCTGAACGCGGCCACGCCCGTTTGCAGCACAAAAAGCCGCCGCAAAAACAGGATATAGCGGCCATCCGGGTCCAGATCGGCGACGTAGTTTCGCATACGAATATGCACGCGATATCCGGTAATCGCAGCCACGGTGTAAAGCGGCGCGCAATATTGCGCGAATTTCGGATGCACGCCGCCGAACCACAGGATCGCCAAGGCGGGCCAGATAACAATTAAACCGGAAACGAATACCCCGACATGCGACCGCGCCGCCGCCTCCATCTGCGCCACCATCAGTTCGCGGTTATCGATATTCGCAGAGTGGCGCAACTGAGCCCATTCGCCCTTCAAGTCGTTGAAGAAGGCAAACATATCGCTGAAATGGCTTCTATACGTCATAATCCCGTTCCGATGGCCTGTGCATCAATGGGATAGCGTTAGCGAAAAAGGGTAAATCAGCCGTTAACTATCACAACGCTGGAACGCCGACGAAAAAAGCGGCCCCGAAGGACCGCCTTTCTGTTCCGTGAGCGGCTGGGACTTTTCGTCCCGGACCTCTGTAATATTTTAGCGTTTCGAGAACTGGAAGCTCTTACGCGCTTTCGCCTTGCCGTATTTCTTGCGCTCGACGACGCGGCTGTCGCGGGTCAGGAAGCCTTCGGCCTTGACCGCGCTACGAAGCGTCGGTTCGTACTTCGACAGCGCCTGCGCGATACCGTGCTTGACCGCACCAGCCTGGCCCGAAAGTCCGCCGCCCTTGACGGTGACCATCACGTCATATTGGCCAACGCGCTCGGTCACGCCGAACGGCTGGTTGATAACCAGACGAAGCGATGGCCTCGCGAAATAGACGGTCTGATCGCGGCCATTGACGACGATCTTGCCCGAACCCGGCTTGATCCAGACGCGGGCAACCGCATCCTTACGCTTACCGGTTGCATAAGCACGGCCCTGCGCATCAAGTTCCTGCTCACGAATGACGGCAGCGATTTGGGCTGGCGCCTGCGGTGCTACGATGCTTTCCAGGTCGGAAAGCGATGTCGCGGTGCTGGTTTCAACTTCGGACATTATGCACCCACCTTGTTCTTGCGGTTCATGGAAGCGACATCGAGTGCCTTGGGCTGTTGGCCGTCGTGCGGATGCTCGGTGCCGTTATAAAGGTGAAGCGCGCGCATCTGCGCACGGCCGAGAGGACCACGCGGCACCATGCGCTCGACAGCCTTTTCAAGCACGCGCTCGGGAAACTTGCCTTCCAAAATCTTGCCAGCGGAAATCGCCTTGATCCCACCGATATAGCCGGTGTGATGATAATAGATTTTGTCTTTCAGCTTGTTGCCGGTGAATTTCACCTTGTCGGCATTGATGACGACCACATGGTCGCCGCAATCAACGTGCGGGGTGTAGGTGGGCTTGTGCTTGCCGCGCAGGATATTGGCGATGATCGAGGCGACGCGGCCTACAACCAGACCGTCTGCATCGATGATGAGCCAATCTTTTTCGACGTCCTGCGGACGGATCGATTTCGTTACTCTGGATAGCGTTTTCATGGGCGCTAATCGAACCTCCGGGATTAAAGGATTTGCACAGGGAATCGTTACGATCCTGCACGCGAAGCGGCGCTAATGGCGATGAACCCTCC
>JANONL010000226.1:0-2170 GCA_031420815.1 Sphingomonadales bacterium
CGAGCGACGGCGAGTGGAATGAAAAGTTCATCACTTCAATCCCCTCTGCTAGCGCGAGGTCGACACCTTCAATGGCTTTCTCAATAGGGATGCCTTCCGGGGTCAATGCGATCCTTTCGAGCATTGAAGACCGTGCCAGCGCTGATCGCGCCGTGTGCGAGTTGAACCAATTGCCAAAAACAATATCGCCATATTGACGGGCAGCTCCGCCGAAGACGGTGGTCAGCGGCAGCTCGATAAGCTCGCCCTCAATAAGCCAATAAGGATTGACCGGGTGACGTGAATAATCCGGCCCGCCTTGCGCTGAATAATCGAAACGCGCCCGGACCGAAGAGTCGATCGATATCCCCAGATCATTCAATATTGCCGGGGTTTCCGGACCAGCGCCATAGCGTCCAGCCCGGTAACAATCGGGATGAACACCCATATTGGCGACAATTGCCGCGTGAAGCCGCGTCAGTTTTTCGCGTTCTAGTTCGACGGGCAGGTTGCAGGCATAGCTGTTCAACGCCGATACCGTTTCGGCAAAAGGCGGATTGACCCAAGGGTGGAGTTGTACGCCGATCTCGGCACGATTTTCCATGGCATAGCCGCCCAGCAGTTCGACCGCTTTTGCATCTTGGGTGACCGGATAATCCACTAGATACGAGGGCTTTACACCGTGCTCATCGCACATATCCTGGAATTTCGGGACAGCCGCGATGTGGCTCAAGTCGTGCCGGTCGCGCGAAAACGAAGCCTCCCAGTCGAACTCTTCTTCGGTGTCGACGGTTACGACGAAGCGCGGGCTACCCAGCGCCGACAGGTCAACGAACGCTGGCGCTGGCATGGCGACAGGAACAGACGTCGGCTTCATCGGTCGATCCCCTTTCCGCCAAACACGTCATTCCCTTTCTTCATCCCGGTAACCGATTTGCCTATCTTGTATGGCCGGGAGCGAGAGTATCAGCGCTTCATTGTAAAAACGTAAATCTCCACCGACATTTCGTGCGAGGCTGCGTACCAGTCGAAGCGAAAAGCCCAGACCGAGCAACGGCGCTTCATCCATTTCATCATGTGCGCCGGGACCGGAGCCAAACAATTCGGTTTCATCCATCGTACGTAATTTATGCGGCAGAGTAAGAACGAAGCGGTTCGTCGCATTTCGACCTGGCTCGGTGCGGAACCGCCCGTTCAACTCCTCACCAGCTTCGCAACCGATGATGACTGCGGACAGCAACCGCGAAAACATTCGCTCGGCCAACTCGTTATCGATCGCAAAAGCGCGGACAGGGTGCGCATGCGTCAAGTTCAGCGTGACCTTCAACAAATCGCTCAGGCCCCGCAGCCTTTCCGCAAGGCGGTTTGCCAGCCAGCCGCACTCGGTCGTGCCTGGCGTGGCCGAAAAGCGCCCCGATTCTACGCTCGCTGCCATTGCCAGATCGTCAAACCCGGCGAGCAGCCGTTCTGCATCGTTTAATATATTCTTGGCCAGAACGCGGTAATCATATGCCACGGGACCAAATAGCTGCTGCTCGATAATCTCGGAAAATCCAATAATTGCGCCGAGCGGAGTGCGCAGTTCATGCACAAGCTGTTGCATTTGCTCACCATTTGCAGCGGATGCGCTTTGGATTTGTGCGCTTTCGACCAATGTGGGGCGGCGCATGATGCCGCGATAGCCGTGGAAACGGCCGCTTTGCGGGTCGAAAAATGGAGATGCATTGATTCGCCAGTCACCTTCAACCGCAGGAGGCCCGCACAGCCGCATCCGGGCATTTTCCATTGACATACGCTGTCGAAAAGCCGCTGCTCCATAGGCATCGGGGCCTGGTCCGGCATCGAAAGCAGGTTCGGCAATATCTACACCAACAATCGCGCCGCGCGGGGCACCGTCGACCCATGAGACGGTGCCATTTTCATCGGTTTCAAAGCGAATCTCTCGAATCGGCTCTGAAAACTCCAGATACTCGCCGCCTTCAAGCGGAAGAAACGGCGCTTCAGCCATTTCACGATTGCGCCGAAGCTTTTCGATACGCTCGACAATATCCCGGATTTGCGTGTTTTCGACCGTGCTGGCCGGTTGCGCCACGTCCGTACTGGCAACGCTATCCGGAACCGGCAAAATGAAATCGGCGGACGACCAGACGGTCAATGCCCGTCGGGTTTCCGGGCCGATGTCTTGACGGTT
>JANONL010000227.1:0-1960 GCA_031420815.1 Sphingomonadales bacterium
TTCAATATCCGCCCTGGCAGCATCGGCTGGCATGGCAATGCCATTCTCGTGCGGCGCGGGATCGAGGTTCATAACGCGCATCCGCTCGACTTGCCGACGCTAGAGCCGCGCGGCGCAGTCGAAGCGCACTGCACGTTCGAAGGGCGGCATTTTCGCATCATCGGCGTGCATCTCGACCTTTCCGGACTGTGGCGGCGGCGGCAGGTAAGGGCGATATTGAAACATATCGAGGGCGCGCCGCGCTATTTGCCGACGATAATGATGGGTGATTTCAACCAATGGTCGGACAGGGGGGCACTGTCCGAATTCGCATTCCATCATCACCGGATCATCAAGACACCGAAAAGCTTTCACAGCGCCCGGCCAGTGGCGCATCTCGACCGGATCATCGTCAGTCACGACATTTCAGTTGAGGATCAAGGCACGCATGTTTCTGCACTATCGCAGCGCGCTTCCGATCATTTGCCGGTTTGGGCCAAACTGAAATTGGCTTAATTGCCTAAATTTTAATCACAGATATTTTGATGATTAAATTTTAGGCATATTTGGCATTATCTGCGTCATCCGACGCTTAACGATATTTCCGCTTTTCGCAGAAACAAGCGATAAATTCTCGAATTACTGATTCTGGCACGGCGTTTGCATTTCGCACTGCACAATCAAAAGCGGGGGTTTACATGAAATATATTATAGCTGTGATTAAGCCGCACAAGCTCGACCCGGTGCGAGAAGCGCTCACCGCGCTCGGCGTGTCGGGGATGACTGTTACCGAGGTAAAGGGCTTTGGCCGGCAAAAGGGCCAGACCGAAATTTATCGCGGTGCGGAATATGAAACCAACATGGTGCCGAAGGTGAAGATCGAGGTCGCTTGCGCCTCTGATCAGGCACCTGGCATCATTGAAGCCATTCAGGCTGCCGCCGAAACCGGCGCAATTGGCGATGGGAAAATCTTCGAATTCGACCTCGCCGGTGCGCTACGCATCCGCACCGGTGACACCAACGAAACCGCGCTGTGACGCGGATATCCAAGCTAGGGGAACCAAAAATGTCCAAATCTCTGAAATTTCTGGCGGCAACGGGGACGACATTGTTTGCCGCCCTTCCTGCCTTTGCACAGGAGGCTGTCGAAAAGGCAGCCGAGGGTGCTGTCGCCGCAACAGCTGCTGTCACCGACGTGGCACCAGCCGCGGCGGCTGCATTCGTGCCCACTGCTGAAATGGTGAACAAAGGCGACACCGCCTGGATGCTGACATCATCGGTGCTGGTTCTGATGATGTCGGTTCCGGCACTCGCTCTGTTCTACGGCGGGCTAGTGCGCACCAAGAATATGCTCAGCGTTCTCATGCAGGTGTTCATGATCGTCAGCATCGCTGCGCTCGTTTGGGTCGGTTGGGGCTATTCGATGGCCTTCACCAGCGGCAGCCCTTATATCGGCAGCTTCGACAAAGTGCTGCTGATGGGCGTTGACGCCTCGACGCTCGCCGCAACTTTCTCCAATGGCGTCTATCTGCCCGAATATGTGTTCGTTATATTCCAGATGACCTTTGCCTGCATCACACCCGCGCTGATTGTCGGCGCATTTGCGGAACGCGTGAAATTTTCGTCGTTGATGATTTTCACCGTGCTTTGGCTGACGGTCGTCTATTTCCCGATTGCGCATATGGTTTGGTATTGGGCTGGTCCTGACTTCCTCAATGCAGCACCCGAAGACATGGGTCTTATGTGGGGCTGGGGCGCGCTCGACTTTGCCGGCGGCACTGTAGTCCACATCAACGCAGGTATCGCTGGCCTCGTCGGCTGCCTGATGATCGGCAAGCGTATCGGCCACGGCAAGGAAGCCACGCCTCCGCATAGCATGACCATGACCATGATCGGCGCATCGCTGCTCTGGGTGGGCTGGTTCGGCTTCAACGCGGGTTCCAACCTTGAAGCCAATGGCATCACCGCGGTTGCCTTTATC
>JANONL010000228.1:0-2029 GCA_031420815.1 Sphingomonadales bacterium
GGTGCCGAAACGCGGCGCAAACCGGGCGAAGCTCCGCGCCTGACCCGGCCTGACGGCAGCATGATCAACCAGATGCTCAACCTGTCGGCTTATGCCGAAATGATGCTGATCCACGAACATGCCTGCGTCGCTATCAACCCCGAAATGCCGCTCGACAAGGCGTCGGTGATCGGTTGCGCAGTGACGACGGGTGCAGGCACGATCTTCAACGCCTGCAAGGTAACCCCCGGCGAAACCGTCGCGGTTATCGGTTGTGGCGGGGTTGGGCTGGCGACGATCAATGCGGCGAAGATTGCAGGCGCCGGCCGGATCATCGCTGCCGACCCGCTTCCAGAAAAGCGCGCGCTCGCGATCAAGCTAGGCGCGACCGATGTCGTCGATGCCATGGCCGATGACGCAGCAGCGCAAATTCTCGAACTCTCCAAAGGCGGCGTCGATCATGCAATCGAAGCCGTGGGCCGTCCGGCCTCGGGCGAACTCGCGGTCAAGTCGCTCAAGCGCGGCGGCACTGCGACAATCCTTGGCATGATGCCGCTCCAGCATTCGGTCAGCCTTAGTGCAATAGAATTACTCTCAGGCAAAAAACTGCAAGGCGCGATCATGGGTGGCAACCGCTTCCCCGTCGATATCCCGCGCCTCGTCGATTTCTACATGCGCGGGCTGCTTGACCTCGACAGCATCATATCCGAAACGATTCCGCTGGAGCGGATCAATGAGGGTTTCGACCAGATGAAACGCGGTGATGCGGCCCGGTCTGTGATCGTGTTTTGATAGCGACGCGAGGCTCTATCTTCATCCTCCCTAAATCGAAGATTTGGGGAGGTGGCAGTCGCGAAGCGGCTGACGGTGGGGCCAGCAACGGTCGTGGCTGGCCCCACCGTCACGCCTCCGGCGCGCCACCTTCCCATTTTTGCAAAATGGAGAGGATTTTATGACCGACCCCATCGACGCCCAAGCGGCATTTACCGGCACAGTCGCCCCGACCGGCGCCGACATTTTGGACGAGGAAAAACTCGCCGAGTGGATGACCGCCAATGTTGCCGGTTTTGAAGGCCCGGTCGAGGCGCTGAAGTTCGCCGGTGGCCAATCGAACCCGACCTACCGGCTGAATACCAAAAGCGGTTCTTATGTTCTCCGTCGCAAGCCGTTGGGCGTGTTGCTGCCGAGCGCACATGCGGTGGACCGCGAATATAAGGTTATTGCGGGCCTCCACCCGACCGGCTTTCCGGTCGCCAAGCCTTACGGCCTGTGCACCGACGATAGCGTCATCGGCAGCTGGTTCTACATCATGGACATGGTCGAGGGCCGGACAATCTGGGACGGCGCAATGCCCGGTTCGAACCCGGCCGAACGCCGTTTTACTTATGAAGCGATGATCGACACGCTGTCGGCACTCCACAATATCGATGTCGAGGCGGCGGGGCTGTCCGACTTCGGCAAACCCGGCAATTATTTCGGGCGGCAAGTTGATCGCTGGACCAAGCAATACCGGCTCGCCGAAACCGAGACGATGCCCGAAATGGAGCGGCTGATCGAATGGCTGCCAAAGACGCTGCCCGAACAGACGCGCACTTCGGTGGTCCACGGCGATTACCGCATCGACAACCTGATTTACGATGCCAAAGACCCGACCGTCGTGGCTGTGCTCGATTGGGAGCTGTCGACCTTGGGCGATCCGCTTGCCGATTTCACCTATGTCGCGATGGCTTGGGTAACCGAAAATGGCGGGCGTTCGGGGGTCATGGACGTCGACCGCGCAGGGCTGGGTATTCCCGAGCTTGACGAAATGGTCGAACGTTATTGTGCTGCCACCGACCGCAACGGCGTGCCCGACATGAACTGGTATTTTGCGTATAATTTCTTTCGGTTGGCCGGGATACTTCAAGGCATCAAGAAACGTGTCATCGACGGCACTGCCAGCTCAGCACATGCCAAGACGATGGCGGACCGGGTTCCTGCGCTGGCCGAAGCGGCATGGGGTTTTGCGGAGAAAGCCGGAGCATAGAGTTTATATCCTCCCCATTTTGCT
>JANONL010000229.1:0-2607 GCA_031420815.1 Sphingomonadales bacterium
TCTGGAGCTTCGTCTTCATCGACCTGCACCTTCTGCAACGACTGGATAACGCCTTCCTGCAGATGATCGGGGCGCACGGTTTCCTCTGCGATTTCACGCAAAGCAACAACCGGATTTTTATCACGATCGCGGTCGATGGTCAGTTCGGCACCGCCCGAAATCTCGCGCGCGCGTTCGGCTGCGAGCAATACGAGATCGAAACGGTTGGTAACCTTATCAATGCAATCTTCAACGGTAACGCGTGCCATGCTGGCTCCTGATTCTTCACAAAATTCGGGAAAGTCGAGCGCGTCTAGGGTTGGCGGGCCGAAATGTCAATGAAAAGGCCGCGCCGCTTGCCCATTGGTCGGGTAGATACTACGTCCATTAAATGGCGGCCAAATCAAGCACGTTAAAACTGCCCGGCGCGCATTTCCATGTTGCCGACCATGATCTCCATTTGGTCCATGCGCCCGAGGACCGGCTGGAAGCGGTGCTAATGCTGATCAACCAAGCGCAAAAAACGGTGCGCATGTTCAGTTATATGTTTGGCGACGACCAAAGCGGCAAAGAGGTACTGGACGCGCTGACAGACGCGGCGCAGCGCGGTGTGGCGGTGCAGCTTATCATCGACAGTTTTGGCTCGGGCGACATCAAGGACAGTTTTTTTCATCCGCTGATTGCGGCGGGCGGACAATATCATTGCTTCAGTTCGCACAAGGGTGTTGGCTATTTTGTCCGCAACCATCAAAAGATTCTGATCGCCGACGAAAGCCACGCACTGGTCGGCGGCTATAACATCACCGATTTCTATTTTGGCCGCAAAGGCAACGACAGCTGGGAGGATTTGGGGGTTATCGTTGGCGGGCCAGAGGTGGCACATCTGGTCGAATATTTTGATGAACTCGAGCGGGTATCGGAGGGCGGCAAGGTAAGGTTTCGCGAGATCCGCGAGGTCATCCGCAACTGGAAACCTGGTAACGGCGCGGTCCAGTGGCTCGTTGGCGGGCCAACCAACCGGATTTCGCCTTATGGGCTGGTGCTCAAGCGGGCACTCGAAAGCGCAAAGCGGCTGGACATTGTCTCGGCCTATTTCTCGCCTTCGCAAACCATATTGCGCCGCATCGCAAAGGTCACGAGGCGCAATAAAGGTTCCCGATTGGTGATGGCGGGCAAAACCGACAACGGCGCGACCATTGGCGCTGCGCGGTTGCTGTACCGTTATTTGCTGAAGCGCAAGGCGAAGATCTACGAGTTCCAGCCGCGCCGGTTACACATGAAGTTGCTCGTGATCGACGACGCCGTCTATATCGGCTCGGCCAATCTCGACGTGCGCAGCCTGTTTATCAACATGGAGATCATGGTGCGGATCCACGATGCGGCATTTGCAGCGCATGCACGCGAACTTATCGACGCGATGGTGGCGGAGTCCGAAGAACAGACGCACATGTTGCTCAAGAAGCGCGACGGTTGGTGGAGCCGGTTTAAATCGACGCTGGCTTATTTTCTGGTGAATACCGTCGACTACAGCATTGGCAGGCGAATCAAGCTCGGGCTGCTGCGCAACCGTTAACCGCAGCTATTCCTTCCAGCCCCAGAACAGATGACAGGGCAATATATTCCATAACTCGAAACCGCTATCGATCCGCCGGAAATGCGGCGCCATAAAATCGCGCGCGCGGGCGCGGAACTGGTAAACGAGGAAGGCACCGCCGGGGCGGAGTGCCTTTGCCGTCTCTTCGGCAATCACCGGACCCAGATTGTTCGGCAATGTCGAAAATGGCAGACCTGACAGGATGTAGTCAGCGTTTTTAAAACCGAACTGCGCGATAATCTCGTTCACATCAGCCGCCGAGCCGTGCACAGCGATAAATCGGCTATCGCGAATGGTTTTGCGCAGATAATCGATAAAATCCGGGTTGAGGTCGATAACCAGCAACGTCGCATCGGGCCGCATCCGTTCAAGTACGGGCTGGCAGAACGTACCAATGCCTGGACCATATTCGACGAACAGCTTGGTATTGTCCCAATCGACCGGCGCCAGCATCTTTTTTACGGTGCGGTCGGACGACGGAATGATCGAACCGACCATCACCGGATGTTTGACAAAACCTTTGAAAAACACACCCCAAGGGCCAAAAAAACGGCTGACCCGGCCTTTGACGCGGTCCAGCATTTGGTCTTTAGCCAGCGATGATGATGTCATAATTTATGCCCGGAGACCGTTTTTGTCGAAGCGCCTGCACTCGCAAATCAGGATGATTTATGCAACCGCATTAAGCAATAAACTGCATTCCACCGGTTGCGTTCCACTGTAAAATCACCCTATGCCGCTGATATGGCAACGCTTCCCAAAGGCTGTATATCGGTGATTTTCGTCGCGCAGCGCACCTGCGAGGATGATGCCGGATATGCCGAGGCCGCTGCTGCAATGGATGCGCTGGCCGCACAGCAGCCGGGCTATTTGGGAATCGACTCGGTTCGTGGCGCGGATAGACTGGGAATTACCGTGAGTTATTGGCAAAGCGACGCCGCTGCCAGCGCATGGCGCGACCATCCGGAACATGCCGCTATTCGCCAAATCGGGCGGGATCGCTGGTATTCGTCGTACAGTCTGCATGTCGCAAA
>JANONL010000230.1:0-14496 GCA_031420815.1 Sphingomonadales bacterium
CGATGGCGTGTTGATCGAGGGAGACTCAACGGTTGATGAGTCGATGCTGACTGGCGAGTCGATGCCGGTCGATAAGAAGGTCGGCGACAATGTCATCGGCGCGACCATCAACAAAAGCGGCACTTTCCAGTATAAGGCAACCAAGGTGGGAGCCGACACCGCGCTCGCCCAGATTGTCAAGCTGGTTCAGGAAGCGCAGAATTCAAAAGCGCCCGCTCAGCTGCTTGCCGACCGCGCTTCGCAGTGGCTGGTGCTGGCCGCCGTTGTGGTCGGGGCGCTGACGTTCGTCATATGGTATTGGTGGCTCGGACAGCCTTTGCTGTTCGCCCTCAGCTTGATGATTACCGTCTTCGTGATTGCTTGTCCCGATGCGCTGGGCCTAGCAACGCCGATGGCGATCATGGTGGGCACCGGGCTCGGTGCCATGAACGGCATCTTGTTCAAGAACGCGTCGGCGCTTGAAGACGCAACGAAACTCGACGTGATCATTTTCGACAAGACTGGAACTTTAACGATGGGCCAGCCCGAAGTTGTCGATCTGGTGATCGCCAAAGGCGCGACCGAGAACCAGCTGTTGGCGACCGCAGCAGCGGTGGAGTCGGGTTCGGATCATCCGCTGGCGCAAGCAATTTTGCGACAGGCCGAAAAGGTCAAAGCCCCCAAGGCAAGCGCATTCAAGAACATCGAAGGCAAAGGCGCGCAGGCCAAGGTCGAAGGAAAGGTCGCGCTGCTTGGCAACAAACGGCTGATGACCGACAACAAGATTGACCTGAGCGAGCTGGGCGCAAAATCCGAGGAAATGCAGGGCGCGGGCCGGACAGTGGTCCACTTGGCGCTTGGCGGCAAGCTGTTGGGGTTGATCGCCATCGCCGACGCCGTGCGTCCCTCTGCGGTGGAAGCCGTCAAGGCGCTGCGCGAACGCGGTGTTGAGGTGGTGATGCTGACGGGTGACAATCAAGGCACTGCGGAGCGGATCGCCAAAAGCCTGGGGATCGAAACCGTCCTTGCCGATGTGCTCCCCGGTGACAAAGCCAGCAAGGTCAAAGAGCTTCAGGGGCAGGGCAGAAGGGTCGGAATGGTCGGTGACGGCGTCAACGATGCGCCTGCTCTAACCCAAGCCGATGTCGGCTTTGCGATTGGCGCTGGCACCGACGTCGCTATGGAAAGCGCCGATGTTGTGCTGATGAAAAGCGATCCGTTCGATGTGGTCGGGGCAATCGAGCTTTCGCGTGCGACTCTGCGAAAGATGCACCAGAACCTGTGGTGGGCGGTTGGCTATAATGTCATTGCGTTTCCGCTGGCCGCTGGCGTGCTTTATCCCTTCCTGCTTGGGCCAAGCATTGCGGCGCTGGCAATGTCGGGCAGTTCGGCACTCGTTGCGGTCAATGCGCTGATGCTCAAGCGTACCAAACTGACCGGAATCAACCGACAACGTGCCGTTGCAGCGACGTGACAACGCGCGTCGGTCCAAAGGTGGCAGCCGTTTATGCCGAACGCTTTATCAGCGGAATGTCTGCGGCAGCCGTGACGCCTGTGGCATTGGCCGCCGTTAGGGATATTGCGGCACCAGTACAAACGCGCGCACGACGCCTTACGTTGGTAAGTCTTGCCGGTGTGATAGGGTTTTTGCTCGTTCCTATGGTGGGCGTGTTTATTGCACAGGGTGCAGCCGGTAATGCACAGGGTTCACAGCTTGGAAAACAAACCGCAACGGCAAGTCTCGGGGCTGCCATCGGGTCCGCTGCGGGTGGCCTCTTGTTCGATGTGACGTGGCTTCCCGATGCGTCGTTTGTCCTGATCGCGGCACTGACAATTAGCGTGACCATGATCAACCAATGAAGCCCATCATCACCCTTACCCTTAACCCGACAATTGATGGCTCCGCGTCTGCCGACGTGGTCGAACCTGTGCGCAAAATACGCACGACGGATGAGCGCTATCATCCCGGCGGCGGCGGCATCAATGTTGCACGGGTTGTGCAGGAACTTGGCGGCGAAACGCTCGCGATTTACCTCGGCGGTGGCGCAACCGGAGCAATTCTTGATGATCTGCTAAGGAAGGCCGGCATCGCCAGCAAGCATATCGCGATCAGCGGCTACACGCGAATTGCCCACACTGTCTTCGAACGGTCAAGCGGTCAGGAATACCGGTTTGTACCTGAGGGGCCGGAGATCAGCGAGGACGAATGGGAAGCCTGTCTTGCAGCTCTTGAGGTTCTTGATTTTGATTATGTGGTGGCGAGCGGTTCGCTGCCTCGCGGCCTTGCCGCCAACGCTTACCAACGCGTGTGCGCAATTGCTGCGTTCCAGAATGCGCGTCTGATCCTTGATACGTCGGGTACTGCGCTACGCGACACACTTGAACACGGCGTTTTCATGATCAAGCCCAACCTTGGCGAACTCGAGGAGCTGGTCGGGCGTTTGCTTCCTGACACGAATGCTCAGGTAACGGCGGGGCGCGACCTAATATCTAAAAAAGCTGCCGAAATTGTAGCTGTCACTCTTGGTGAACGCGGCGCCCTGATAATTAGCAAGGACGAAGCCTGGCGTGCAGCCACGCCGCCGGTTGAGGCACGCAGCGCCGTCGGTGCCGGGGACAGCTTTGTCGGCGCGATCACGCTCGCGATTGCGCAAGGAAGGCCGCTTGATACTGCTCTCGCTTACGGCGTTGCAGCGGGAACAGCGGCAGTTCTATCGCCGGGGGCCGAGCTTAGCCGCGCCGAAGACGTTGAACGTCTGTACGCCGAACTCCTCCCCGACATAGTAAGGATCGCATAGACGCTAACTGCCTAGCCTGATGATCGATTCGATCACCAGCTTGGTTTCGCTGATATTGTTCACCGCGATTGTCGCGACACCGGCATCGCGAACCGGGGCATCGTTGCCGCCTGGATACAACGCGTCTCCCACGAACAGCATTTCCGGCAAATCAAAGCCACTGATAGCCGCCAATTTGCGGATGCCATAAGCCTTGTCGACTCCGGGCCGCGTAATATCGATCGAGGTCGATCCGCCAATCCGCACCGCGAAATCAGGGAGCGCAAGATCGAGCAAGGCCTTCAACCTGTTTCGCTTCTGAATATCAGTATCCCACGCTGCTTTTGCATCGGGTGGTGCTTGCTGCCCAAGTCCGGAGAACGTAATCTGGCTCCCACGATCCTCGATCTGATCGCCCCAAATGTCCTCATCTGCCAATCCACTGTCAGTCACAGCCTTAGCGAGCGCATTTGTGACCCGCTGGTGCTCATCATCGGTGAATGTGTCGGCATACACTTGCGCCCAAGCGCGGTCAAAGCGATAGAATTTGGTGCCTGACGTTGGTAGCAAAAACAGCCTGTCGAATGTGTCATTGGGCATCAATTGCCCGAGAAGTTGCCGTTCGAATTGCGGCCAATCGCCACCAGAAATGACGGCGATCGGCCAAATGTCGAGCAACTCGACAAACAACCGGCCCATGTCATCATCAATGGCCTGTTTGCTTGTCGCCAATGTCCCGTCGAGGTCAAATACAATGAGCTTCTTCATCAAATCGAAGCCGGCAGCATATCTTACTGTGCCGCCTTGCCATGACTTTTCAGCCATGCCTGCATTTTTGAAATCTCTTTGGTTTGTGCCGTGATCGTCATCTGGGCCATTGCGCGGGTTTGCTTATCGGTAGCCTTTTCAAGCGCAACGCGTGACATAGCGACCGCGCCGCGATGATGCTCGATCATTTTGCGCGTCCACAATTCGGATGGAAGCCCCGCCTTCGCCATCATCATCTTTTTGTGCATATCCATTTCGGTGGCACCGTAAGGATTGTTTGGATCATTCATCATGGCCGCCATGTCCGAATGTTCCATCGGCATTTTGCTATGATCCATTTTGCTTGGGTCCATAGGCGGCATCGGGCTCTTCTCCGACGTCGGCATTTTGCTGTGGTCCATGGGTGGCATCGGCGTCTGTTGCGCCAGAACCGGGGATGTGAAGGCAAATGCCGCTGCCGTAATAAGAAATATTTTCATTATCGTTTCCTTGATTTGAACTTCAGCCGATTACGATTCAGCGGGATGCGCGAGAGATTATCTGACGATTATTATCTGAACCCGGCGTCGCCCATATTGACGCGCGAGAGGGCGAGTTAGGATAGTTAATTGGTGTGGCTCCAAATAGATTAACCGAGCCGAGACACATAGGTTCCAGTTTTTGTCATGAGTTTAGCAATGAAGTAGATTGTGAGCCCAATCACGTTGTCACGGGGGGTTCGAGCGTTCCAAGTCATGCGATTAGGCAAATCGGTTGGAATGCTGATCGTAGCTACAATCGGACTTGTCGGAAACGACCCGACATGCCGTTATTGAGTTGCTTGAATCCCGCTTTAACATTCACCAAACAACCGTTCAAACCGAAATGGACCCTTGTGGCGACGAAGAAAGTCTACCCGCATAAAATTCAAAAATATGACAGAAAACCTCCATGCTTACTGCACTATTTCGATTTTGTGTTAGGTTGCTAGCACAAACTGGAGTGAAAATGGCGAATTAGCATAAAATGCTAATACAGAATTTATCATATATGTCAGAATATTCTATTATTATTCAGTAATAACAATAACATTTATATTAGGTCGTCGGCCTCATAACCTGAAGGTCGTGGGTTTAAATCCTGCGCCCGCAACCAACAAAATTTAGCAAAATAAAAAACTTAATAAAAACTTCGATCGAAAGATCGTGGCCATTTTTTGTGTTTAGAAACCGGATATCCGATAGGCAATGCGGGTCAATGCGGCGGAATGGCGTTGGTAGATGATCTAAATGACAGCAAATCCGACCTTATCTAACACATTTATTTCAGAAAACCTTAAGGCCGCTCGTCTCATGATATGCCGTTACAATATCAAGTTATCTACACGGAACGGTCACAGGTCCATGGAGCGATATTTCCGCCTTTGTCTACCTCGATTTAACATTTGCGCACAACCCAATTTGCATTATGTTACAAGCATATGGGTTGGGGTCAGCTGGGATGGGGCACGCGAAGCAACAGGACATGCTACGACCAGCGCACAATGCTGTGTATGCCTCGCTGTTTGGCGATTTTCAACTAACGGTATCTGACGGCACAGAAATCTTGATTTCCAACCGGCGGGCAAGAGCATTGCTCGCCATGCTGTGCTTGATCCGCGACGAATCTATTGATCGCGATTATCTGAGCAAGCTGTTGTGGCCGGGCAGGTTTGAGGCGCATGCAAAAGCCAGTTTGCGACAATGTCTGCTTGATTTAGGGAAATTGCTTTCACTCCATGGTTGCGATATTCTGGATGTGACGCGTAACCGTGTAGGCCTTAACGCCTCTGCTATTCAAACCGACCTTGATGAGTTGGAATGCGCCCTGACAACGGGCCAATATACTGGTGTTACCGATCAGCTCATATCCATTGGCACAAATCCGCTCCTAGACCAGATGGATTTTGGTGATGCTTTTAATGTCTGGCTTGCCAGGCATCGTTTGGAGGCTGAACACCGGTTGCGCGCTGCCGTTATGAATGCGCTCGCAGTTTTGGAGAAAGACGACGACATTGCCGGACATACCAAGCTTTTGAATGCTTGGGCTGCGCGCGATCCGTCGGCAGGGCGCAGCGTCGCGATAGAAAAGCCGAGCGGCAAAACGCGGATTGCTGTGTTGCCATTTCATTCTCTCGATACCCAAGACGGGCACGACTATTTTGCCGACGGCATGGTGGATGAACTGATTACTACGCTCGGTCAGGTGCCGGAGCTAATGGTGGCCGGTCGCACCTCGTCGTTCCATTTCCGGAATAGCGATTTGGCGTCCCCGGACATCGCCGAGGCATTGCGCGTAGCACATCTGATTGAAGGATCGGTGCAACGACAGGGCGAAAAGGTGCGCATCTTTGTACGGTTGATTGACGGGTGCGATGGCTTTGAAATCTGGGGCGATCGCTATGACGGCACGCTCGACGATATTTTCACGCTTCAGGAAAATGTCGCTCATGCCGTGACGGCGGCGTTGAGCGGGGCGTTGGGCTTGGTGGTGCAGCCCCCCGCTGGCCGCAGTATGACCAGCAACAAGGTCGCGTATGACCTGTATCTTCAAGGCCGCGCGCTGATTGCCCGTATGTTCGGCGAGGGCATACTAGACAAGGCGATCGACTTTCTGGAGCAAGCCGTGGCGCTCGATCCGAAATTTGTCGAAGCCTGGGTCGCGCTGGCCGAGGCGCATCAGCTGGTCGCCGTTTATACGCCGTGTCTGGAGCGGATCGCCGAATCCGAAAAAATGGCCGAATGTGCCAGGCGCGCACACGGAATTGACCCCAATTGCGCCGAAGCCTATTCGCTGCTGGGCGTCCATCATTGGACCCATAATGATATTGTCGGCGCGCTTGATCTGGCGTTCAAGGCCTATCGCATGGAGCCCGACAATCCCGCCGTCGGTATGCGGCTGGGGTCGTTTCTGCTCTATTGCGGCCGCACCCGCCAAGCGATGTCTTATATCGAGGCAGCGATTGACCGCGATCCCGCCGACGGCCGAAAATATGCCCTGCTGTGCATGGGGCGGCTTAACGCGGGCGACCTGGCCGGTGCGATCAAGGCTGGCGAACGGATGGTCGACCTGGGCTTTCCGTCTATGTGGCTTGCGGTGGCGACCGCCGCCAGCGGTGAGCATGACCGCGCGGTCGAACTGTATCAGCAAACACGGCTGCTGATGAACAAGGTGATGTTCCCGCCCGCCGGAACCACATCCATGTCGACCGAGGCGATGGGTGCGTATTGGCTCATGGCCGCCAAAGGCGTGTGTAGCGGCGACCCGCAAGACCGCGACCATTATTGCCAAATGCTCGATATGCACCATGCCACGCTGCATGATCCCAACGATCCGCTGATCGTTTTGCCCGCCATCTTCATGGGCTATGCCGACATGGTGTTCAAAACCGTTGGTGCCGCCATCACTCCTGCCAACACATTATGCTTGATGTCGCTCTGGTCCGATATCGATCCAATCCGCCAGATCTGGCAGCATCCTGAATTCATCCCCTTTGCCCAGCGCATAGGCATGGCGGCGGCGTGGGACAAATATGGCTGGCCCGATTTGCTGCCTCCGCCGAGCAATCTATAACTTTCGGTAGCGCCGCACGGACACCATTGACGCCGAATTGACGCTTTATTGACGGTAGTGCGGGTTGACGGTTGACGTTACGTAACCGGATTATCTCCCCAAGGGATCGCAGACATTTTTGAAGCTTTTGAACGGGCCGGGAAACCCCGGTTCTGTCAGCGGGAAAGCTGTGTCTGCGCTGGGGAAGATGGCAATGAGCGCAGCGACAATCACAGATAAGGAAATCGGCCGTTCGGCGATGGGCAAGGCATTGTGGCGCATCATTCCGCTCATCCTGACTGCCTATCTGTTTGCCTATGTTGACCGGGTCAATGTCGGCTTTGCCGCCGCCACCATGAACGCCGATCTTGGGTTCAGCGCGACTGTTTACGGCTTTGGGGCCGGGCTGTTCTTCCTTGGCTATGCGCTGTTCGAAATCCCGTCGAACCTGATGTTGGTCCGCTTTGGCGCGCGCAAATGGATCGCGCGCATCATGATCACTTGGGGGCTGCTATCGGCGGCTATGATGTTAGTTCAGACGGCGGAGCAGTTCTACATCCTGCGCTTCCTGCTTGGTGTCGCCGAGGCCGGATTTTACCCCGGTGTCATCTATTATTTCTCGGGCTGGTTCCCGCCTTGCCACCGCAGCCGCGCGGTCAGTCGCTTTTACATCGCAGGGCCGCTCGGGTCGGTGGTGATGGGGGCGATGTCGGGTTGGCTGTTGTCGCTTGACGGCAATGCAGGCCTCCACGGCTGGCAGTGGCTGTTCCTGGTTCAGGGGCTGCCGACGGTGCTCGTCGGACTCGCTGTGCTTCGCTATCTGCCCGACAGCCCGTCGACCGCACCCTGGCTCAGCGCGCCCGAAAAGGACTGGATTCACCAGCAACTCGCTCGCGAACAACAGGCGATTGGCGCGCCCGCCAGCCACAATGTCCTCGCTGCCTTTCGCAACCCCCGCGTGCTGATGTTCGGGGCGATCGGGATTACCTGCATCGGTGCGTTCATCACTTTCACCCTGTCGGCCCCGATGATATTGGCCGAGGCCACCGGGCTTGATGTGACCAATGTCGGCTATCTGGTCAGCGTCGGCGGGGTGATTGGCACGGCAGCGACGCTCTATCTCGGCAACCGCGCCGACCGCAACGGTGACCGTTTCATCCTGGGCTTTTGGTGCGCGGCGATGATGGCTGCGTCCCTTTTTACAATCTGGCTCGCGCCGTCGCCGCTGATTATCGGCATCGCCTATCTCGCCTTTTCGACCGTGGCCTTCGCCGTTTCCATGCTGATTTCTTCGGCGTGGGCAGAGGCGCTGCACGTCCGCGAACTCGCTATCGGTGCAGCGGCGATCAACACCCTGTCGCAGATCGGCGCGTTCGTGACGCCCTTCGCCTGGGGCGCGGCCAAGGACGCGACGGGCAGCTTTGACGCAGGGCTGATCGGCATCACGCTGATGATGGTCACGAACGCCTTGCTGATTCTGCTGCTGCGCCAGCAAATCCGTGGCCGCACGCTGCGGCCTGCCACAGCTTAGAATTTTTAGGGAAGCCCCTTCAACGCGGAGGGGCAGTTACGAGGAGTGAAGACGATGAAAATTATGAAAACACTATTGGTCAGTGCAGCGATAATCGCGGCGACGCTGGCGTCCCCGGCAACGGCGCAGGAATCAAGCTACAAGCCCGGTACTGTCTGGGAAGCCAGCCGCATCGATGTGTTGCCCGGCCAGTTAGAAAATTACATGGACTATCTGGCAACGACCTGGAAGAAAAATCAGGAAATGGCCAAGGTCGAAGGTATCGTGCTCGATTATCATGTGCTGGCGACCAACAATGCCCGCGCAGGCGAACCCGACTTGATCTTGATCGTTGAATACAAGGACTATCAGACCACCGCTCAGCAAGAGGCCTTTCTGAAGAAGGTCAACGCCGTGATGGCAATGGACAATCGCAAGCAGGCCAGCGCAAACGGCGAGCGCGGCAAGATGCGCGAGCTTATGGGCTCGATTGAATATCAGGAATTGATTCTGAAGTAAGCGACCCACTTCAGGATCATGGCAGGCGGCGCGCCACATACGCCGCCGCCTGCCACTCCCTTTTTGCTCCAGCCCGTTCGGGAGGTAGCCATGGCCAGTGTCCAGGATGTTGCACGCGATTTTACCGCCCTGCTTCGGCAGGGGCAGTTTGTGGCTGCGGGAAACCTCTATTGGGCGGAAGCCGTAGCCAGCCTTGAGCCGGTCGATTTGTCCACCGGCATCCCGGCGTTTGTATCCGGCATCGAAGCGGCACGGGGTAAAGCACAGTTCCGATTTGGCGAGGGCCGCATCGACGATTTAGGCATCGATGGTCCCTTTGTGACCGGGGACCAGTTCGCTTTGTTCCTCGACATGCTGATTACGGACCCCGCGAGCGGCACTGCACAGCCCTTTACCAAAATCGCCGTTTTTACTGTCCGTGACGGACGCATCATTGAAGAAAGATTTTTCTATGACTGACCCTGTACATCCGCTTTCGCGCCGCGTCCTTTGCGCAGCCGCGCTGTCGCTCAGCGCCGGTGCAATGGCCGCCTCGCCCGCCAACGCAGGCACGCCAGAAGACCTCGTCGGCACGTGGCGTCTGGTCTCGTTCGAAGATGTCGAGGACGGCAAGATCATCCGCCCCTTTGGCGAAAAGCCGGTTGGTCTGTTCGTTTACACCGCTGATGGGCATGTCATTATTCAGATTGCTAATCCGGCCAACCCTGCTTGCTATGCGCCCGGCAAAAAGTCCGGGCGAGGGAAAATGGACGATCGGGCGTTGTTTGCGTGCAGCCGCGAACAAATGCAGGCGTTGCTGGACAATTCCGTCGCTTATTGGGGCACGTACACCGTCGATCTGGCCGCCGGCGTGGTTACCCATAATGTCCTGAGTGACCTCAGCAACGGATACGCCGGCACCGTCCAGCCCCGCCCGTTTCGCTTGAACGGCAACCGTTTGGTGATCGGAGACGGCAAGACCTGGACCCGCGTGCTCGAACGGGTGGGGCATTAAGCATCTTTAGGTTCAGCAGGAGAAAAGATCATGCTCATTGCACCATCAAGTTTGGTCCATATTGTTTACCGAACCCGGCGGTTTGAAGAAATGTTGGCGTGGTATGGCTCTGTATTCGGCGCACACATTCAGTACCGGAATCCGGCGCTCGCTTTTCTAACATTTGATGATGAGCATCACCGCTTTGCCTTTGCCGATCTGGGCGTGATCCGCCCGGACGAGCATGACAAGGATGATAGAGGTATGATCGGCGTCGATCATGTTGCGTGGGAATATGGATCGCTACGCGACCTGCTGGAAAACTATGCCGAGTTAAGGAGTAAAGGCATCCTGCCTTATTGGGCCGTCAATCACGGCATGAGTGCGTCGCTTTATTATGCCGATCCCGATGGCAACCAGATGGAATTCACCGTAGATGCCTTCGCCACCAAGGCCGAAGCGAGCGCCTATTTCCATGGCAGCCAGATCGGCGAAAACCCGGTTGGCGTTGAATATGATCCTGAGGATTGGCTTGCGCGGTTGCGCGGAGGCCAACGCGAATCTGAATTGCTGGCAATTGACAGCCACGGCGCGGTGTCGCCGATACGCGGTACGATGATGGCCGTGCAGTCATGACAGCAACCATAATAACAACCACTACCCAGCACCATCTGATCGATGACCGCACGTTCTTCGGTTACCCGAAGGGCCTCGCCTATCTCGCCTTCACCGAAATGTGGGAGCGGCTTTCGTTTTACGGGATGCGCGCGTTGCTCGGGTTGTTCATGGTGCAGCAACTGCTGCTGCCGGGGCATATCGCAAATGTCGTTGGCATGGCGACATTGCGGGCTGCGCTGGGGTCAGTCTTCGGGCCATTTGCCACATCTATACCCAAAGCCGGGTGGTACTTATGTTCCGGTCCGCGCAGCATTCGGTGAATCGATAGGGTTGCTGGCGGGGTGGACCGACTGGTTGTCGAACACAGCGGCGGTTGCGGCCCTTTCGGTTGCCTGCGCGAACTTTCTCGGGGTGACTTCCCGGCGATAGTGCTCTACGGCGCACCGGTCGCTGCGGCCTTTGCGCTGACTATCATCGCGCTTAACTGGTCGGGTGTACGTGAAGGGCAGATCGCGCAGTCGCAAGCAACATTCCGCGTGCCATGGCAGTAGCGATCCTGTTCGTCGCCGCAATCTATCTGGCGCTCAACCTCAGCCTGTTGAGCGCGCTCGACATGGCGGCGCTGGTTATTGAAAATGCCTTTGGGCGGTCAGGCGGCGTGCTGGTGGCGCTGCTGGCGATAGTGATTGTCGTCGTCGCAATCAACGCAATCGTTATGTGCAGTGCGCGTATATTGTACGGACTTGCAAGAGATGGTCTGTTTTTGCCAGTAGCAACCAAGGTCAACAAAGGCGGAACGCCGCACATTGCGCTGGCAATAACCGCTGCCGTCGCCGTGCCGTTGATCTTCTCGGGTGCTTTCGCCTTCTTATTCAAGCTAACAGCGGCGTTGGCGATCTTTGCATTCTTCCTCTACGAGCTTTCACTGTTTGCAATCCGCCGCCAGCAGCCGGACCTGCCTCGCCCGTTTCGCGCCATCGGTTACCCATTTTGCCCGCATTGGTATGCCTGCTCGATCTCGGCCTGCTGATCGCGTTCATCGCCGCCGATCCGATGAGCGGTGTGTACATGGCCGCGCTTATCGCGGTGTGCATACCCGTCGGCATTGTCCTGCACCGCCGCCGCGACGCGAAAAGATTTACAATGGGGACTTTATAACTGTTTAGCAGCGCCGGTAGGCCAGCTCTTATAGACCATGCAGCCATTCCGAATTTACCCGGTATGCTGCGAGCGAACTGCCCGAAGCGGCCGCCGTTTGCCGAAAAAATCGCAAACCCGGTCGAAGCATTGCCATTAGTCTTGAAGTCGTGGGCTAGCCATGACAGCTTCGGATATTGGTGTTTGGAACGGGGAGCCTACAATGAAAAAACTCACAAAAACAGCGTTGATGGTTGGGATGGCGTCTGGTGCAATGTTGCCCGGTTTTGCCGCAGCTCAAACCCCGCCTGCTGATGATAACAAGCCGAAATGGGATGTAGCGGCGCCGCCCGGCCTAACCATCCGCGAGGTGCCGATCGATGTGACCGAGGGTTCGTGGATGAACCTCGATGCCAGCCCCGACGGACTGACCTTGGCGTTTGATCTGCTCGGCGATATTTATACCATGCCCTTATCGGGCGGCACACCGAAGCGGATTGCCGATGGCCTTCCGTTCGAAACGCAGCCAAGATTTTCACCCGATGGCAAAAGGATTGCCTTTACCTCCGATCGCGGCGGCGGCGACAATATCTGGATCATGAATGCAGATGGTTCGGACAAAAGGCAGATGAGCAAAGAGGATTTCCGTTTGCTCAATCAGCCGAGCTGGAGTCCCGATGGACGGTTCATCGCTGCCAAAAAGCATTTCACCACAGGGCGTTCGCTCGGAACTGGCGAGGTCTGGCTTTATCATGTGTCAGGTGGCGGCGGCGTCGTGTTGGTCAAGAAGCCGAATGAACAGCACCAGAAGGAACTCGGCGAACCGATCTTCGCGCCTGATGGCAAGCATATCTATTACACGCGCAACATCACGGCGGGACCGATTTTCGAATATGCGCAGGTTTCCAACGGCGAAGTTTTCGATATCGAGCGTTACGAGATCGACACCGGAAAGACCGAGGCAGTGGTAACCGGCGCGGGTGGGTCGGTGCGCCCGACGCCGTCGCCCGATGGCAAGAAGATTGCCTTTGTCCGCCGTGAACGGACGCAATCGAAGCTGTATGTGAAGGATTTCATCACAGGCGAGGAACGCAAGATCTACGATGCACTCGACCAAGACGTGCAGGAAACATGGGCGGTGACCGGAGTCTATCCGAATATGGACTGGTCGCCCGACTCCAAAAGCATCTACTTCTGGGCTGGTGGTAAAATCAGGAAGGTCGATTGGCCAACGGGTACCGTCGACGATATTCCTTTTCGAATCAGCGACAGCCGCGGCATTATCGACCCACCGCGTCCTGCCGTCGAAGTCGCGCCTGCTTCGTTTCAGACATCAATGCCGCGCGGTGTATCTACATCGCCCGACGACCGCAGCATCGTGTTTGAAACGATGGGTAAATTGTGGATCAAACGGGCCAGCGGCGGCGCTGCCAAACGTTTGACCGCCGCCAAAGACGAGATGGAAGCCTATCCGTCTTGGTCGCGCGACGGCAAAACGATCGTCTATGTTGCCTGGACCGACAAGGGGTTGGGTGAAATTCGCACAGTCGCATCAACCGGCAGCGCTAGCCGCACGATCACGCAGCAACCGGGACATTATGCACGCCCGCGTTTTTCCCCTAACGGCACGATGATCGTGTTCGAAAAGGGCCAAGGCGGCTATCTGACGTCGCCGCGCATGTCGGACGAGCCGGGAGTGTATCAGATCGCATCCTCTGGCGGTCCGGCGGTCCGGATTGCATCCGGCGTCACCAATCCGCACTTTGGCAGCGCTAACGACCGTTTGTTCATGACCGAAGCAGGCCAGAACAAGCGGCAGCTTATTAGTACCGACCTGAGCGGCGAAGCAAAACGCGCGCATGCGACCGGAGAGTTGGCCACCACATATGAAGTATCGCCCGACGGCAACAACTTCGCCTTCCGCCAGAATTATGAAGCCTTTGTGATGCCGTTGATGCCCGGCACGCAGGAGGTTAGCGTCAGCCCAAGCGGTGGACCAATGCCAGTGACCAAAGTGAGCAGCGGCGGTGCCGATTATATCCACTGGAGCGGCAATGGTACGCAGTTACATTGGGCGTTGGGGCCAGTTCGGTATTCGGCGAAAACAAATGCTCTTTTCCCGTCGGCACCGCTCGAAAAAGACGGCAAGCCGGCAAAATTCGAGCCACCGAAAAGCGGTGTTTCGCTGGCGATGCCAATGAAGAGCGACCGGCCTTCGGGCGTAATAGCGCTCACCGGCGCGCGGATTGTGACTATGGCTGATAAGAGCGGCGGCATTATCGACAATGGCGTCGTGCTCGTCGAGAACGACCGGATCAAAGCGGTCGGCAAATCGGGCGATATCGCGATTCCGGCGGGTGCAAAGACCGTCGACGTTGTCGGCAAGACCATAATTCCCGGCCTTGTCGACGCACACGCGCACGGCCCGCACGGTGTCGACGATATGACGCCGCAGCAGAACTGGGTGAATATGCTCAATCTGGCGATGGGGGTTACCACGCGCCACGATCCGTCGAGCAGTGCTGCGACCGCCTTCCCGGCTGTCGAGATGCAGCGTGCGGGGCTGATTGTCGGTCCGCGCTCTTTTTCCACTGGGGAGATTGTCTACGGAGCCAAGGCTGCCGATGTCTATGCGCAGATCGACA
>JANONL010000231.1:0-10450 GCA_031420815.1 Sphingomonadales bacterium
GGTTGTAATTGGTGGCAACCGAGATGTGGGTGACGTTCTTGGCGGCGTCGATCCTGCCTAGCCGTCCGATGATGTGAAATTCGACTATGTTCTGCACTGTCTGTCTCCTGATCGTGTCAGGCGAAATGTCCTGACGGACATGACAGGGCCGCGCGCCGCCTGCGCGCCAGCCAAAAAACGGAGGCTCCATTCATGGAAACCGTAGGCGCAACGCGCAGGTTTTTTGCTTGCGGGTATCAAGGCGGTGCAAGCGGCCAGTTTCCGTCAATCAAGGACAAAGGCTGATACGCGGTAGGGGGTGTTGTGCTGAATGCTTGATATTTGAGGCGGGCGGGCCGATGCTGTCAGACGCTCCAGTCCTCAACCTTGAGGATGTCGATCATCGAAAGTGCCTGATCGGCGCTGACGAGCGTGGCGTCAATCGCCAGCGCATGGGCCGCAATCATCAGGTCGAGCGGTGCGATAGTGACGCCTTTGGCTTCAAGCGCGGCGCGCAATGTTCCGTAATGCGGCGCGATGGCATCGCTCCAGGGCAGAATGTCGGTATAACGCAGAAACTCGCGCACCAGTTTAGCAAGTGCTGTCGCCTGCGGACGCTTCGCCAGACCATAGTGCATCTCGCCCGCCGTGACCGAGGAAATCGCCAGTGCCGAAAGCGGCACCGATGCGGCACGAGCGCAAACTGGCTCCCGCTGCCGCAGGATCGCGCTGGCCGCATTGGTGTCGAGCAAATACCGTGTCGTCACGCCGTTTCATTTCCGTCATTTGGCCACCCCTCGAAGGGATCACGATCCTGCGGCGCTGTTCGCCGCTCATCTTCGCCGAGAAAGTCGCCGGGAATGTCAGTCTTCAGTTTTCGCGCAAACGCGAAAAACTCTGCAAGGCTCTCTGGCTTGCGCGACAGGATGACATCGCCGGTCTGCTCATCGCGCCGGATACTTACTTCGCTACCCTCAAAGCGGTAGCTAAGCGGCAGGCGCACGGCTTGGCTTTTGCCGTTCTGAAATAGCTTGGCGGTTTGACCCATGACCGAAACTCCTTGGTATAGACTTTAGTCTATCACGGCTTGATGTTTGGTAAAAGGCAAAATCGTGCGCCCCTCCATTTCGCTTAGCGGCGCGGCTGCCATAAGCCGACGCGCCGCTGGCAGTCCGATGGCGAAGGTATCGGGCTTGGCCCGTCCAAACGGACGGGCCGCGAAAATTGTGGGGCGGGCCATCGGAAAATCGTCAGAACATCTCGATCTGATCACGCATCGGATTCCAGAATCCGATGTCGAGCGGGCGCTGTGCGCGGCGGGGCTGCATCGGCAGATTGGCAAGCCAGCCAAGCTGCTCCCCCATGCTGACGGGCGCAACACCCGCCATCATGATCTGGTCTGGGTCGGGCGGTGTGATCTGCGGCGAGGATTTGCGCTTAGCCATGCCGTCACCCCTCAATATTCGTCGGCAAGCATGATGGTCAGCACCCGCCGCGTGACGGCGGGGTTCGCCGCATCCTCACTGCCAAACTGCAATTCGCGGTCGTAATAGTCCAGTTTCCAGAACACCCTTTCACGCTCATCATCGCGCACTCTCGGGCGCTCGGTCGTCCAGCGACCATCATCAAGCTGGTAAATTGTCCCGAAATTACGCTCGCCGTGCGGGTCGTTGTCGTCGTCGAAGGCGTCGAAGGTTTCGATCAACTCGCGGACGCGGGATTGATCGGATTCGGGCAGCGACCGGAAACCGACTGTAGCAACAGCGGTGCAAGCAATCCCCATCGCTTGCCGTGCCATGTCATTCAAACGGGCGATGCGCGTGGTCTGTTCGCGCGCGGCAGCAAGGGCGGCGCTCATTGCCCCCTCCCCCTGCGGGTTTCGCAAATCAGGATTAACGCCCCGAAGTCCTCGCGCTCGCCAAGCCGGTCGGCAATCTTGCGGACACAGGCAATCGGCAAGCCGTTCTCGTTGGCAATACCGCGCAAATAGTCGTCGCGAGTCTCGGCCCCGCACTCACGATACATCAACTGCAAATCACACATTTTCCTGCCTCCTCTAGGGCTGAAAGCCGCATCGCTCTGCGACATGCGGCTCTGCCTTCCGGCGAGGATGGGAGGGGGAGGGAAAGCTGAATCGACGCCCTGGCGCGGGCCAGCGGGCGCGCAGCGACCGCCACACGGGGGCGGCTATTCTGCTTCGGGAAACGAGAGGGCAAAGCCCTTGGCGTTCCCGCACAAACAGAAACAGAGGCGATCAGCCTCCCCTCTGCCGCAACGCGGCATACAAACGGCACCCTCGCATGGCGCGACGCAGACGGGCGGTGTGGCGGCAAGTGAAGTGGGAACAAGGCTGTTGTCCCAAAGGGTCAGCGCCGCCAGCCCTGCGAAAGCGCGCCCGTCGCCCGACCGGCAAGGAGAGAAGCGAGAGTGCCAGCGGGTCAGCCAAAGGACTCCGCACCCTCAAGGAGCGCAGCGGGAAAGAGTGCGACCTCAGAAAATCCCGCGCATTTGGAGGCACTTGCCCCTTCACGCTCCTGATCGTTACCCGGATGGGCCGGGACTAAAGGCCCGGTGCGCATGGGCGCATAGAGCGGGTTGCCGTTAGGCAGCGCCAAGCAAACTGATTTGCTGCGGACACAATGCACAAAGCAGGTCTGTTACACTATTAACGCTGGCCAAGAAAAAAACTTGCATTCTCATTGAACCATGTGCTCACTCTCAACGACTTGAGATGTATTTGGAATTTGTGCGAAATAAACAGGGAGGGGTGTTAATGGCCAAACAATCGAATGCGCGGCGCTTCGGCATCGATTTCGGATTCGGAGCCATGGCGGAATCGGCGAAAACGCTATGGAAACCTCTGCTCGTAGCCGCACCGCTGATTGGGACAGCTTTACTCCTAGCGACAGGCACCCAAGCTCAAACAAGCGGCAGCACCACGCCGCCGACTCAGGCAGCCGACACCGCAACGATTGCTCCGAATCCCGCACCTGCTGCCGCACGCCGCAGAGGCAGGGGACCAAAAGAGAAGATGGGTGAAGAGGTTGGTCGGACGGTATCTCCCACGACCACTACCGACCCTGCCGCTCCGGCACAGACAACTGGCCCTGTTGCGACAATCGACGCGCCCGATGCTGGGCGGCGTAAGGGGCCGAAGCGGCGCCCGGGTTCGGACGCGCAAGGCAGCACGGAAGTGCCCGCGCCAGACAGTGCTCCCGCTGAAGAGCGGCGAAGGGAGGGGCCGAATGGTGATGGAGAATCGGGTCGAACGGAAGCGCCCGCGCCTGACACTCAACCCGCTGGACGCAGAAGATAAGGACCAAATGGCGATAGTGGCAGCGGTCGGACTAGAACAACGCCCAATCGAGGCACAAACCTCCTGCTTCCCGTCTTCGGCAGCGCAGCAGCAATGGCTGCCATCGTCGCAGTATCGAGTGAGAATGACAGGCCAACGAGTCCATAACGGGATGCTGATCGCCCCCAACGCCAAACGCATTTCTAATCGCGGCTGAACAAATTTGATCCCCAGTGAACCTTTTCCGCCCCGCCAACGACTGAGGACTGTAGTTTTAACAAAGGACTTCGATGACAAGGCATCCTCAAATTGGAAAACTGCCCTCCGTGCTAGCAGGCACGGCTGTCACGTCTAGGACCTACCTTCAGTCGTTCTCGTTCTCTGCTTTTATCTACTCAGCGATTTTCAGAATCGGTGCGACCTCACGAAGTTGATCCATTTTTTATCAAAGTACGAGGGAAAATTATGTTTAATTTATTTGTACTAGGTTCAGTTCAAAAGCCCAAAAAATCTGCCGTTGAAAGCTACTTGCCGGATATTGGGTTTTTCGCTGCTAAATCGCATTTCATCAGCATGCTTTCCGAAGCACAGTCCAACGGCGCAGATTCTCAAAAGATTAAGAAAATAGTTCAGGTCTACGATGAAAAACCCGAGAAAGGCAGGGATATCATTTATCGTGAGGAGGCACAACTTTCAGGGAAATACATCTTAATTGAACAGATGCTAGATGCTCATCATTCAAGAGATGATGATGCGTTAATAAAATCATTTGATGCTCTCAAATCGAAGGGCCGCGCTGACCTTTGTAATGGCATGCCCGCCTTGTTCGCATCGATGGCCGCTGGTTATATGCTTAATCAGCGTCACGCCTTGGTCGACGGAGTAATTGCCCGCATTAAAATGGCTGCGGCATCGCTGATACTAATCGACAATCCCAAGTGCCATCCCGATAGCCAAGCGCACGCCGCGTTCATTCGAGATTATATGGGCAAGGCCATACCACGACTAGGCATTTCTCCCGCCGTCTCGCCAGACGGTGCGTTTCCGGTCGGTCCGGCATCCAAAGACCGCGAAGAGGCGGTGATTGCCGCTGATGATCATGCTCCCAAATTCGCCGAGCTCGCCGCTGTACAGTTGGCGATCAGAGAAGTGGAGGAGATCATTGAAATGCGCGTAATCGATGATCGCCACGCCCTTCCACCACTGGCCGATTTCGAACGTATGCAGCGTCTACCAGACGTGAAAACTTCCGCAAAGCTCGACAAAATTACCCGCCGCGCCTCGGCGGCGCAACCCCATGCGCAGACGACCAAGGCCGATTATGCGCGCGCGCTCGCTGAGTATCAAAGCCGCGCCCTGGGCAAGGACGACCTCTCTCAACTGTCCCCCGCCGCGCGCGATGCGCTGACCGCTACCGTTGGAGCCAAACCCGATGTGCAGGCCGAAGTGGCCGTCGCCAAGCTCCGCCGCCGCGCCGCCGCGATTAACACCGACATCCTCAATCTCCCTCACGCTTTCGAAGCCTATACCGACCATATCATGCTCGGCGCTTATCTCGTCGAGGTTCGCAAAAATGTGTTCGACGCCATCACTTGCGTTCCGCAACCCAAACAGTGCCATTGCCGCATGTTGCAGGATATGGACGAACGCCACGGCGGCCTGCCGCAACTCTATGTGCTTGGCACAGGCACTAGTTATCGCATTGACACAACATTCAGCCAGTATCGCAAAGGCGAGCTGGTCCACACCGAACCCGTCGTGCGCGGCTCCAAACGCGCCACCACCTTCCGGATGCTCAACCGCACCGAGGAAGAAGTGGAAACGACAATCAGCAACGAGGAGGAGCAGGAACAGGAGGCATCGAGCGACGAGCGGTTCAAGCTGGAAAAGGAGATGGAATCCGAAACCCGCTCCGAAACCGCGATGAACATGGGGGCCAGCGTCACTGCCAGCTATGGCCCGGTATCGTTGTCCGCCAACTTCGGCATGTCGTCGAGCACCGCGACACAGTCCAAGGAAAAGCAGGCGATGGAAACCGCGCAGCAGAAAACGTCACGCGCCTTGTCGCACATCCGCAAGAAGACCGAAACGCGCACCCTGACCAAACGGCTAGCCGAAAATGAACGCACGTCGGGCTTCACGCTCGACAATACGGATAATCCGTCGTTCACCGCCTATTTCCACGCCATCGACGCGGAATATACGAACCAGCTAGTCAGTATCGGCACGCGTATGGTGATCCGCGTCTGCATGCAGGAATTTATGGCGCCACTGCTGCACTATCTGATGACTGAGCCGGAAAACCCCAAGTTGCTGAAACAGCCGATTGCCCCGGACAAAATCCCCAATCCGCTGCTGGATAATCAGTTCCTGAAATCGTTCGCCGACATTACAACGGATAATTATGTCAACTGGCTTGCGTTGTTCAGCATCAGCAACGCGCCGCCACCGCCGCCGAAGAGAATCACCGTATCGGAGCGTGCGCATGGTTCGCCTGGAGCCGAAAATGCACCAGGAAGTGGCGTCATTCTCGTGCCGGACGGATATGTTGCCTACCAAGGCAATTGCAGCACGCTGTATTGGGGCAACACATACATGCATGTGCTACTCGGAGGATGGTTTATCCCTGGCAATGGCGGTTGCGTGCTCGATCTGACAGGTTCGGTTCCTTGGGGGTATAGCGGCGACGCCGGAGCGGGCTTCACGCTCAACATCACCGTCTCGTGCAAACCCACCGCCACAAAAATCGCCGAATGGCAGATGAAGATTTTCGACCTCATCTGGACCAAATATCGCCGCGAACTGTCCGATTATGAAAACAGCCTGCAAATGGCCAAGATCGAAGCGGGCATCACAATGTCAGGGCGCAACCCGCGCAAGAATGAAATGCTTGTGCGCGAAGAGCTGATGAAAATGGTGCTCGGTGCCACCTTCCCGCAATTATACTATCGCGGGCTCAACTCGATGAAATTCGGTTACAAATGCATCGGCGTTGACGAAAAGGGGGAACCCGTTACCGTCGGCCCGCCCATCCCCGAACCCGACTTCATGGATGCCAAGGAAGAAGCGCCGTGGGTCACTTTCATGGCCAAACTCTATGAATTTGAGAATATGACGTTCGACTTCAAACCCTATTTCTTTGGCAACCGCGCCAAATGGTGCACACTGCGCACGCTCGTCGATCCCGATCCGCGGATGGAAGCGGCGATGAGCGCGGGCTATGTCACGATCGACGTGCCGGTATCGCTCGGTATGGAAACTGCATTCATGCACTATATGGCGACCGGGCAAATCTGGAACGGGGCTGACATGCCGATTATCGGTGACCCTCTCTATGAGGCCTTGGCGATCGAGATCATGAACGGCCAGAACCCGGGCGGTCTGCCGGTCGGCGATCCTTGGACAACGGTGCTGCCCACCAGCCTGGTGATGGTCAGCGACGATGCCCCGGCCGACCTGTAACCATCGATGAACCAGAACGATGATCGCCAGAAATCATGAGAAAATATTCGAAAGCATCCTTCGCGAGTTAGAAGACGGTCTGAAACGTTCGGAACAGGCCGACGGTGCCTATCCCTATGCGCTTTACCTTGGCAATTGGATGGCCGATTTCTCGCAATTGTGCAGCCCTGACCTGCCCAATATGCTGATCGAATTACTCGATTTGCCCGACATTGCGCGGGGCCTGTCGGTGAGTGGGCAATCGTTGCTGCACACTATGCAAAAACAGATGCAATCGACACTTGGTGCAGCGATGGCAAAGGCCAAGTTGGACAAGCAGGCGCTGCACAAGGCCAAACAAGAGGTGGCGGCATCTCCGTATCAAAATTTGGCCGCGCTTAAAGGCTATGCCGACTATCTTGCGGCTGCACCTTCGGGCCGGATCACGCCAAAGCCCGTGCCGAAATACAAATTGGTCAAAACGCTCGATGGTGGCACCAAATGGGTCGAGGTCATCGTGCCAGTCGACACGGCGCTGTCCGCCCTCCGCCGCGCCGCTGCGGTTGCGAAAAAGAAAGTGGCCCGCGCCTCGCCGCCCGGGACGGTGGTCAATGAAGAAGTCGCCCTGCTGGCCCTTACCAACCATATCATCCAGCCGCTATTGACTGATCTGCAAACTATCCTGAAGTCGGCAGAAGATTGGTCGATTGAGGCGCAAAAGCGTACTGCGCGACCATATGCCGACATCGTCAAGTCTCTGGTCGACATCGGCTTCGTCGACAAGGTCAACGGGCTCGCTGAACTAGCCATCTGGCTAGGCGGCCTGTATAAATTTTCCAACCCGGCCAACGCCAAAGGCCCCTTGGCACCAGCCAGTTTCACCGTGGTCGGCCCCTCGGTGATCAACCCGAAGCTGGCGGTCTCACCGTGGATAGGCCCCGCCACGTTGTTCACAAACCATATTCCGCCCGACATCTATTCCGCTCTGTTCGCAAAATATTTCGGCTATTACAAACCTTACGAACATCTCGACCGCTTCATGGACCGTGATCTGGTCATCGCTGCCATTAAGGCACGACCCGGTCAGGCGACCATCGATCAGAAACGCGCCTTTCGCCATTACCGCACCGACCATTATGCCGAACTTGTTACGCATATTGTCTCCCTTAAACCCGACGGCCCCGACATTGACGCAACTTTGTGGCGCGGTCTGCAAATCGCCTACGGTCGCTTGGCGGAGCTGCGCGATGTCGATGAGAAAGGGTTGCCCATCAACGAAAAATTGCTGTTGGTTGGCCGCTCCTTCCACGTGATTGAAGATTTTTTCGCCCACACCAACTGCGTCGATCGCCATGTATTTGCGCTGCATCTGGAACATGAATTCAAAACGCATCCTTTCGAACTCAAGAAGATCCTGCTGTCAGTAGCGACTGAGGATGCGTTCAAAGCGATCAACGCCGACCCGAGTCTGGCCCGCAACGTCGACTGCAACAACGGCACCGTGCGCGACATTATCGAAAAAGGCGTAACCGAATGCGTCAAATCGGGCTTTTACGACACGCCCGACATGGTTCATTCCGTCGTCCATCTGCTAGAAGGTTTGGTCAAAGACGCGCTCGACATGAAGAGTGAGCAACGTGACGCCCATTTCCACCTTTACGACGTGCTCGAAGGCTATGCGCAGAACTGGCTGGAGAGGGTCACCGAGCAATTCTCATTCAACGTGACGTCGAAAAACGGTCTGCTCGCTGTCCTTGCTCGTGATCGCAATGAGTTGTTCCTGAGCGATGAAGCATTTCAAGATGTTGCAAAAAACAACCCCCTGCTTAAGGCGATGGACAGTAGTGTCTTCGTAATCCGCGATCTTATCAACTTTACTTTCTGGGTCATCCTCACCTGGTACAGCGCCAAAAACCTGCACGACGGCTCGGCGGCGATCCGTGCGGCGGTATCATTCTTCATGACTCTCATGAAGATATTGAAAACGCTTTATTTCACCCCCAACGTCCTCGTTCGCTACCTCAAAATTGCGTTCAGTACGCTGCCTGATCCGATCCGCGACGAAATGATCGCGCTGGCGGGGCAGGCGTTCAAAGAGGTGCTGCGCATGCTCGCATCGACCGTTTTTGGATGGGTCGACACAATGATCGAAAACCGCGTCAAGTACGGCAGCCATTCGTTGATGGCCAAGGATGAGGATACCCATCAGGGCCGCCTTTACAATCTGGCGGAACAGCTTGGCATCATGATCGACAAGGTCGCGCTCGAATTTGTCTTCCCCGAGACGCCACCGGTTGGCACAAAACTTCCCGAGGCGCGCGAAACGCTGGAACGTTTGCTGGATGGATTTGTCTATAATCCAATAGTGGCAAACCGCGATGCACTGCATTGCAAAAGCCACGGCTTGCTGACGCGCATATCTCTCGACACAACAGCGGTTAGTCTTGACCGGACGCTCAAAGAATCGGCGCTATTATACCTGCAAGCAGATCAAAAGTTCAAGGACGTGCCGGGGTTTACCGCGCTCCCGACTGACATGTTGGTGCAGGCGCGCATGGCAGCCGCACTCCAATCTCTCGAAAAGATCAATAGCGAACGGATAGTATTGCATCGAGGGAACGACGCCCTATTTTTGACCGATGCGACCTTCCAACTGCGGCGTCCGGCGCAACACGTGGACGTCATCCTGTTCACACCGGCCGGGCTGCTAACGTCCGGCACGTCCGGTGAGGTCACGGTTCGGCCGTTGCTCCATCTGGCCATTGATGATTTCCTAAAAACGGGCAAAATCGACGCCGAACGCTGCCATTTGGATCATTGGACGAAACAACCATCGACCGGTAAACGGTGTCTGCCAACGAACTATCGTGTTCTCGCGCATGGTTTTATTCAGGAATACATCGACATCTGGAGCACCATCTTGATCGTCCCCGGCGACATGGGCGACGGCGGGTGGGCAGTAACTACGGGTAAAGATGGACTGACAGGTTGGTGCTAAAAAGGCGACATTTCGAATGAATACGTAAAATTGAATATAGAAGGGTTTTTGTAATTTCATCCAAGCCAAAAGCGAAGCGCGAAGCAACTGCATCTGGCACACCCTTCGCCACCCTATCCCTCCTCGCCAGTTTTCTGCTGTTCTTCGTCCAGCCCATGATCGCGAAGATGGCGTTGCCGCAGCTTGGCGGCAGTCCGGCGGTTTGGACGAGTGCGATGGTGGCGTTTCAGCTGCTGTTGCTGGTTGGCTACGGCTACGCGCATTGGTTGCAACGGCTTTCGCTGAGACGGCAGGCGCTGGTGCACGGTGCAGCGCTGTTACTGGCACTACTGTGGTTGCCGATCGGTTTTAACGCCGCCAGCCCGCCTTCGGGGGATGCACTTGTCGTCTGGGTGCCGTGGCGGGTGGCGATGGCGGTGGGGCCGTTGTTTGTGCTGCTCGCGGCGCAGGCTCCTTTGGTCCAAAGCTGGTTTCGCGATACCGGCACAGGCGGTGAACCTTATCGGCTCTATGCTTGGTCGAATGCCGGGAGTTTCCTCGGCCTGCTGGCTTACCCGCTGCTAGTCGAGCCTTTTGCAGCGCTGGACACGCAACGCACTTTTTGGTCCGCCAGCTTCAGTCTGCTCGCGCTTGCCACGTTGGGAATGCTGTTTCTGGCATCGAAAGCCCCGATAAAAGCGCAAAAACAATCCGCCTCCGCCCAATGGCCCAAGGTCCGCACGGCACTGCGCTGGATG
>JANONL010000232.1:0-11514 GCA_031420815.1 Sphingomonadales bacterium
GCCCCTGCCGCCCGACAAAATTGCGGTTGCTGGTTGACGCACAACGTTCTCCGGGCGGGACTTTGTCGGGGTTCATGCCTAGGCACGCCGAGCAACCGGGTTCGCGCCATTCCAATCCGGCTTCGGCGAAAATGCGGTCTAGCCCTTCGGCTTCGGCTTGCGCTTTTACCAATCCGCTGCCGGGTACGACTATCGCCCATTTGATGTTAGCGGCCTTGTGACGGCCTTTTAGAACGGCTGCTGCGGCGCGGAGGTCTTCGATGCGGCTGTTGGTGCAGCTGCCGATGAAGATATTTTCGACTGGGATGTCGGTCATCGGTGTCCCTGCGGTCAGGCCCATATAGGCGAGCGACTTCTTCGCCGCTTCCTGCTTCGACGGATCGGTAAAGCTCATCGGGTCGGGGACAGCGCCGGTAATCGGAACAACGTCCTCGGGGCTGGTGCCCCATGTCACGCTGGGTACAATATCGGCAGCGTTGATGGTAATGCTCTTGTCGTAGGTCGCGCCGGGGTCAGTGGCGAGTGAGCGCCAATACGCAACCGCCGCATCCCAATCCGCACCTTTGGGCGCCATCGGGCGGCCTTTGAGATAGTCGAATGTCACCTCATCGGGCGCAATCAGGCCAGCGCGGGCACCATGCTCGATCGCCATATTGGAAATGGTCAGCCGACCCTCGACACTCAGCGCGCGGATAACCGCACCGGTATATTCGATAACATGCCCGGTGCCACCCGCAGCGCCCAATACGCCGGTGATGTGCAGCACGACGTCTTTCGCCGTGACGCCCGGACCAAGTTCGCCTTCGACGCGGACCTCCATCGATTTTGATTGTTTGAGCTGCAAGGTCTGCGTTGCCAGCACATGCTCGACCTCGCTGGTGCCGATGCCGAACGCCAGCGCGCCGAGCCCGCCGTGGCACGCAGTATGGCTGTCGCCGCAGACAATCGTGGTGCCGGGCAGCGAGAAGCCCTGCTCCGGGCCGACGACATGGACGATGCCCTGTTCGGCATCGGTCGCGCCGATATAGCGGATACCGAATGCTGGAGCATTGGCTTCGAGCGCCGCCAGTTGCGCCGCACTTTCAGGATCGGCGATGGGGATGCGGTTGCCGAGCGCGTTGCTGCGCGCAGTGGTCGGCAAATTATGGTCCGGTACCGCGAGCGTCAAATCAGGCCGCCGCACCTTCCGCCCGGCCACACGCAGCCCGTCGAACGCCTGCGGGCTGGTCACTTCATGCACCAGATGCCGGTCGATGAAGATCAGGCAAGTGCCATCGTCGCGCGTCTCAATGACATGCGCGTCCCAGATTTTTTCGTAAAGCGTTTGGGGTTTGGACATAATGAATGTTGCCATAGAAGTGATTGCAGCGAAATCAAGTGAAGCGGCGATAGTTGCACTTCAAACAACCAGAAATTAGGTCTATAACCGCACAATGAACATCTGGGCCAGCCTTCTTATCGTCATCGTCACCGTCATCACGATGGAGTTTGTCGCGTGGGGCAGCCATAAATACATCATGCACGGCTTCGGGTGGGAATGGCACCGCGATCATCATGAGCCGCATGATAAAGCGCTGGAGAAGAACGACCTTTTCGGCTTGTTTGGCGCAGCTTTGAGCATAGCAATGTTTGCTATTGGCAGCCCGCTAATCATGAGCACATCGGTTTGGCAGCCGGGGACGTGGGTCGGACTTGGCGTGCTATTTTATGGCATCATCTACACGGCTGTCCATGACGGTCTCGTCCACCAACGCTATTTCAAATATGTGCCGCGAAGCGGCTATGCCAAACGGCTGGTGCAGGCGCACAAGCTACATCACGCGACCGTTGGCAAGGAGGGCGGGGTCAGCTTCGGCTTCGTCTTTGCCCGCGATCCTGTGAAGTTGAAGGCTGCGCTGAAGGTTCAGCGCGAGGCGGGGGTTGCGGTAGTGCGCGAGGCAGCAATTTAGTTAGCTGAAAAAATGGATTTCAAGGCGCGGATGCGAGTGGACCGGATAGAAAAACGCGAATTGAATTCTCAACCGAAAGCCGGTTTTCCAACAAGCCATGGCCGTTACCTGCAATCGTGATAACCTGACCGCCAAACAGCTTACGATAACGTTCCGCGTTGTCCGCTGGCATGAAATCACAGGCCCCCCGTAATATAAGTGTTGGGACGTTGAGTGCTGTAGCTTCAAATTTCGAATGCTCGACCTGTTTTAACAGGATGCGATTGGCGAACAAATTTCCGCCCCTGCCAAGCGGTGGGGGCGTAATGTTTGCCCCTTTACAAACCATTGCTTCGATCAACTCGGTGGCCATCAACTCGTCAAGCAGCTTGCCTGATTCGACCTGCGAAACTTCTGGTTCGGCTGCAGCCCCTTTTCTATCTACCTTGGATAGCGCTGCCGTTAAATCTTTGCCGATTTTCACACTGCCACGATTGGTCAGATTATAAGTGCGTTTTGGGTTGGTGCCAGGAAATGTACCGGGCGACGTCAATATCATACCTGCAACGCGTTCCGGAAAACGAGACGCATATATTGCTGCAAACGATGCGCCATACGAGTTGCCCCAAAGTATCAATTTTTCTTGTCCCAGCTTAATGCGCAACGCCTCAAGATCGGCCACAGCACGGCTTAGTGAATATTCGCTAGCCTTGAGGCGTTTCGATTGCCCGCCGCCTGCCTGGTCAAAATAAAGTGTCCTATATCCTGCCGCTCGAAATATTGCCCCTTCGTCAAAACGCCGTGCTTCGGTGTAAAGCCCTGGGCCACCGTGGAGAAAAACCACTGGCGTTACGTGGGTCTGTTTTTCAGGAGAAATCGACCAGGTCGCAAGTTCCGATCCTGTAGATAGGGTGACCATATCGGGGGCGGGTTGCGCTAAGATGGAGGAGGGATATGCGCAGCAGACGATGGCTGCAGCCATTAGCGATGCACTTAATCTCATAATCAAACGCCTTAAATTAAAGAATTTCAGAGCTGGTGCACCGCCTTGGTGACATAATAACTGTCCAGACCTTCCGGCCCGCCTTCGCTGCCAAAACCTGATTCCTTGACGCCGCCAAATGGAGCATCGGGGACCGAGATCGCAAAGGTGTTAAGGCCAACCATGCCGGTGTCGAGCGCGTCGCTTACAAGATTGGCTTGACGGCCATTTTCGGTGAAGGCGTAAGCCGCGAGGCCAAAGGGCAGACAGTTGGCCTGCTCAACGGCTTCGTCGAAGGTTGCGAACGGACGGATGAGGGCGACGGGGCCGAACGGTTCGTTTTCCATTATATCGGCGCTTAACGGCACATCAGAGAGAACGGTTGGCTGATAGAAATAGCCGCCTCCCTGTGTTTTTTCGGCACCACGTGCGCCACCGGTTAAGAGCTTAGCGCCCTTGGCGGTCGCGTCGGCTACCAGCGTTTCGATGGCCATCGGACGACGCTCGTTCGCCAGCGGACCCATGATCGTTGCAGCGTCAAGGCCGTTGCCCATCTGAACCTTTTTCGTGCGCTCGGCGAACCCAGCGACGAAGCGGTCGTACACGCCTTCCTGCACATAGAAACGGGTGGGCGAAATGCAGACCTGCCCGGCGTTGCGGAACTTGGTTGTGGCGGCGAGGTTAAGCGTTTTTTCGAGGTCGCAATCATCGAACACGATGACCGGCGCATGCCCGCCCAGCTCCATCGTCGTGCGTTTCACACCGTCCGCTGCGAGTTTTAGCAGATGCTTGCCGACGGGGACCGATCCGGTGAAGCTGATCTTGCGGATGACCGGTGAAGCGATCAGGTGGCGGCTGACCATATCGGGCACGCCGTAAACCAGTTGCGCGACGTTGCCGGGCACCCCGCCATCGACGACGCAGCGCATGATGGCGCCCGTACAGCCGGGGGTTTCCTCAGGCGGCTTGGCGATGATCGAACAGCCCGCTGCCAACGCCGCCGCCATTTTCTTGCACATCAAATTGACCGGGAAATTCCACGGAGAGAAGGCCGCGACCGGGCCAACAGGCTGCTTCAACACCAGCGCGAGCTGGCCGGTCGGGCGGACAAGGACGCGGCCATAGCTGCGCTTTGCCTCTTCGGCGAAATAGTCGAACTGCGCGGCGCACGACAGCACTTCGGTGCGCGCTTCGGCCAGGGGTTTGCCCTGTTCGGTGGTCAGCAGCACGGTAATGCTTTCGGCGCGCTCACGGATGAGACCCGCAACCTTGTGCAATATGGCTGCGCGTTCATTGACATCGGTTTTGCGCCAGAGTGCAAAACCCCTAGCGGTTGCCGCCAACGCTTCATCGAGATCGGCTACGGTGGCCAGCGGCAATTGCGCCAACGTTTCGCCGGTCGCGGGGTTGATGACGGCGTGGGTGTCGCGCCCTTCGCCCTTGCGCCAGGTGCCGTCGATGAAAAGCGCCAGATCGGCGTTGTAACTGGTGGTCATTTGAGAAGTCCCGCTTATTGCTATATTACAAAGCTTATGTAGGCGTCAGGCTGCGGCTTTGGAACCCCCGCCTAATATCATCATCAAAGCATAAACCGGCAAACCTGCGACCAGCAAGACCGCGCCCCAGCCCAGCGCATCCCACCCGGCACCGTAAATCGTCCACAGCGAATAGATTGCGGCCAGCATTAATATGATGGCGAAACCTTTTGTCACCGGCATCTGGCCCTTGGTAATCAACCGCACCGCCGCCGCGACGCAGCCGAGATACATCACCAGCACGATCGCTGTGGTCAGCACAATGAGCAATTCAAACATCGCCGCCATCGACCGGCTGCTGTTCATCAGGATAACGACGGTCAACAGGCTGGTGGTGAAAAGATGCGCATTGCGCGGTGTTCCATTGGCGGAGGCCCTGCCGAGAAATGCCGGAAACAGCCCGTCGCGCGCCATCGCGGCGGGCAGCTCGCCCTGCACCATCACCCAGCCATTAAGCGCACCCAGCGCGCTGATCGCGCCAAAGGCGGCAATTGCGTTACCGGCATTGGTGCCGCCATAGCGCGCGACGAATTCGGCGAAGGGTGCAGGTGAGGCAGCGGTAATCGCGGCGGGCAGCATCAGCACCACTGCCGAACACACCAAAATGTAGACGATACCCGCGCCACCGGTACCGAACAACGTGGCGCGCGAAATATTGCGCTCGGGGTTTTCAACCTTGTCGGCGGGCACCGTTACAATTTCAAGCCCGAGCATTGCCCATAATGTCAGGATGGTCGCGGTCGATATGCTCGTGACTGAAATGTCTTTTGTGGTAAAAGGTGTAACCACGCTCGTGCCGCTGGTTGCTAAAACATAAGCGGCAAGGCCAATGACCGCGACCAACGGCAGCAATTTGATGATCGTCCACACCACCTGTACCTGCCCGGCCAATTTGGTCCCGCTGATATTGATCAGCGTAAAGGCCCAAACAATCGCGACAGTGACCGCTGCCGAAATCCCCGGCTGGCCAACCACCGGAAAGAGCTGGCTTAGGTAGCTGACCGCGCCGGTCGCAATCGCGGCGTTGCCGACCCACATCGATATCCAGTAGGCCCAAGCAATAGCAAAGCCTGCGCCGTCACCAAAGGCCGCGCGGGTATAGGCATAAGGCCCGCCTGCCTTGGGCAACGCCTGGCACAGCCGAGCAAAAACCGCCGCCACACATAAAGCGCCCGCTACTGTGATCAACCATCCAAAAACCGAGTTCCAACCAAGCGGCGCGAGACTGGCAGGAAGCAGGAACACGCCCGATCCGATCATACTGCCCATGACCAGTGCCAATGCCATCCATAACCCCATCGGGCGGACTTGGGCGATATGCGTTGGTTGCGGTTCGGTCATGGCACGGCGTCGCATGCCGTTATGCGGTGGTCAAGTGCCGCGCGGAGCGGGACTAATGCGCGAGGAACACCGGAATGCCGACGTCACCCAATATGTAGCGGGTAACGCCGCCAAATATTGTTTCGCGCCAGCGGCCATGGCTATATGCGCCCATCACCAGCAAATCGGGACGGACGCTATCGACGAGCGCCAACATCCGCTCTTCGACAGTCAGATCGCCGCGTTCAACCATCTCGACATCGACCGGGATTCCCTGCCGCGCCAGATAATGCGCGGCATCGGTTAGCGGAAATGTTTCTGGCGCCGTGGTGATCTCTGCGATCTTCACCGATTTGCATTGGCCGAGCAGGGGCGTCGCAGCCCGAATGGCGCGCGCCACTTCAAAGCCACCATCATAGGCGATCAGCGCGCGGTCCAACCCCAAGCTGCGGGTCGATGGCGGGACGGCCAATATCCCGGTGTGCGACTTTACCGCAACGTCGCCGACAAGCTCCCGCCCACGGCTCGATGCACCTTTGTTGATGGAGTCGAGCGACAGCACGACAAGGTCAGCGAAACGGGCGGCGTCGACCAATATGTCAGTTAGTGTATTGCCATCGACCAACTGCCAATCCCAGCCCACGTCTTCAACTTTAAGCCGTGCCTCGACTTTCTCGCGCATTTCTGTTCGCTGGCTTTCAGTCGCTTCCCACGCCTCGACAATGAAATGCGCACCACCGAGCATGTCAAAAGCAACATAGTCACGCGCGAGGCTGGGTTGGATGACCGTCAGATGCCCGCCAAACCGCCGCACAACGTCGAGCGCAGCCTGAAATCTTGCTTCAAAGCCCTCGTCATTACCGACATAAGTGATCACTGATTTCATTGCGGCCTCCATCTTGATGCAAAAATTGCGATACCGGGACAGCGGGACTTATCGGGTCCGGTGGGCATTATGTCATTGATCGAGGTCAAACGCGTTACATTTATTTTAGATCCAGATTTAAGCATTCGGCTTTGCAAAGCCAGCGGATGATGCCAGCATGAAGCACGAGTTAGACGGAGATATTCGAATGGCAGATTTTCAATTGGTTGCAGACGGCTTGCGCTTCCCCGAAGGCCCGGTGGTAATGCCCGATGGCAGCATCATCTTGGTAGAGATTGCATCAGGGCAAATCACCCGGGTTTCGCCCGACGGCCAAAAGACCGTGATTGCGACCACCGGCGGCGGTCCCAATGGACTGGCTATCGGGCCGGATGGGAAACTCTATTGCTGCAATAATGGCGGTTTTGAATATCAGGAATCCGACGGTTACCTGAGCCCGGGCGGTATCGCCAAAGACTATTCGGGTGGACGGATTGAGCGCATCGATATCGCAACCGGCGCAGTGGAGGTGTTATATAAATCCGGTGATTTTGGCTGCGGCTTGCGCGGGCCAAATGACATTGTGTTCGACGCGCATGGTGGATTCTGGTTCACCGACCACGGCAAGGTTGATTACGCCAAACGCTGCCATGACATTGTCGGCATCTTCTATGCAAAGGCAGATGGCAGCCATTTGGAAGAAGTCGTATTCCCCTCGAACAACCCCAATGGCGTCGGCCTGTCGCCCGATGGTAAGACACTGTACGCCGCCGAAACTTACACCTGCCGGTTGATGAAGTTCAACATCACCGCGCCCGGCAAAGTGGCACCCGACGCTGGCCCCGGCGGCCCCGGAATTCCTGTTTACCGACCAGCTGGATACAAATTCTTCGACAGTCTGGCGATGGAAGCCAGCGGTAATATTTGCGTCGCTACCATCGGCGAATGCGGCATCAGCGTTATTTCGCCGGAGGGCGTGCTGGTTGAATTCGTCGCCACCGACGACATCTTCACCACCAACATTGCCTTTGGCGGCGACGATATGATGGATGCCTATATCTGCCTTTCGGGCAGTGGGCGCCTGGTCAAAACCCGCTGGAAACGTCCGGGACTGAAACTGCAATATTGAAACAGGAGTATACCCGATGCCGAGGCATAAAGAAGCGCATTTGATCGACCGCATTGGTTGGCTCCGCGCGTCGGTGCTTGGAGCCAATGACGGCATCGTGTCGACCGCGAGCTTGCTTGTCGGCGTTGCGGCAGCGCAGGTTTCGCCCGCCACTATATTGATGACAGGAATTGCCGGTCTGGTTGCGGGCGCGATGTCGATGGCGGCCGGGGAATATGTTTCGGTAAGTTCGCAGGCCGATACCGAGAGCGCCGACCGCAAGCGGGAGAGTGTGGAACTTGAGACCGTCCCCGAAAAGGAACGCGAAGAGCTGGTCGATATATATCAAGCGCGGGGACTCGACCGCGCGCTCGCCGAGCGAGTAGCGGATAAGCTGACCGCGCATGATGCTCTCGCAGCTCATTTGCGTGATGAACTTGGTATGGCAACGCACACGGCGGCCCGCCCAGTGCAAGCGGCGCTTGCGTCGGCGGCGTCTTTTGCGGTGGGTGCATCACTGCCGCTGGCAATGGTGCCGCTCTTCCCCGGAGCACGGCTGAGCTGGGCTGTGTCCATCGCGGCATTACTATTTTTGGCGGTATTGGGTGCTGTGGGTGCCAAGGCAGGCGGTGCGCCTATTGGCAAAGCTGTGACCCGGGTCACGTTTTGGGGTGCCTTTGCAATGGCGGCAACAGCAGCTATCGGTTCGCTTTTCGGAGCAACCTTAGCATAAGGCGCGGCATGAGATTTAGCACCGTCATTTTCGACTTTGGCGGAGTCGTTACCACATCTCCGTTCGAGGCTTTTAATCGAATGGAGGCCGCACGCGGATTGCCGTATGATTTTGTGCGTGCTGTCAATTCGGTAAATCCGGACAGCAATGCCTGGGCGCAATTCGAGCGGGCGGAGATCGGTGCCACTGCATTCGACGCGCTGTTTACCCGGGAGGCTGAAGCATTGGGGCACAGGTTGGAGGGCAGCGCGGTCATTGCGTGCCTGTCGGGTGATATTCGTCCGGCGATGGTCGATGCACTCAACCGGTTAAAATCCGACGGTTTCAAACTTGGCTGCATCACCAACAATGTCCCGAGCGGGCACGGGCCGGGGATGGCGGGTAGCGCCGAAAAGGCGGCGGCGATCGCAGCAATAATGGCGTGCTTCGATCATGTTATCGAATCGAGCAAAATCGGCATCCGCAAACCCGACCCTCGTATCTACCAGATGATGTGCGATGCGTTGGGGGTCGATGCATCGGCGTGCATCTATCTTGACGATCTCGGTATCAACTGCAAACCGGCGGCGATGATCGGTATGCAGGCCATAAAAGTGGTCAGCGGCGAACAGGCGTTGGCCGATTTATCTGCGCTATTGGCGTTGACGTCCGCGCCCCTTGGCGGCTAGGCGCGTTTCGTTCCATCTCTCCCACTTCGCAGGAGCATTCAATGGCAAAGAAGCTGTTCCCTGATGCCGCCTCGGCGCTGGAGGGCATTCTCAAAAACGATATGCTGATTGCGAGCGGCGGCTTTGGCCTATGCGGCATTCCCGAAAGGCTGCTCGATGCGATCGTAGCGAGCGGCGTCACCGGCCTGACCTTTGCTTCCAACAATGCAGGCATCGACGGCGAGGGCATTGGCAAGTTGCTCCGCACGCGGCAGGTGAAGAAAATGATTTCGTCTTATGTTGGCGAGAACAAAGAGTTCGAGCGGCAATATCTGGCGGGCGAGCTGGAGGTTGAGTTTTGTCCGCAAGGCACATTGGCCGAACGGATGCGCGCGGGCGGCGCCGGCATCCCCGGATTCTACACCAAGACCGGCGTTGGCACTTCGGTCGCCGAGGGCAAGGAGACCAAGGATTTCGGCGGGGAGGAATATATCCTCGAACGCGGCATCTTCGCCGATCTGAGCCTCGTGAAGGCATGGAAGGCGGATGAAAGCGGCAACGTCATTTTCCGCAAGACGGCGCGCAATTTCAATCAGCCAGCCGCGACGTGCGGTAAATTCTGCGTTGTCGAGGTCGAGGAAGTGGTGCCGGTCGGCAGCTTGGACCCGGATAGCATCCACCTGCCGGGTGTCTATGTGCAGCGCATGATCGTCGGCGCGCCGTATGACAAGAAGATCGAGTTCAGGACAGTGCGCGAACGGGAAGCAGCGTGATGCGGCAATGGGCAATCAGTCTTTGTGCGCTGACGCTTGCCGGATGCGCTGTGCAGGCAGAACAGGCGGCTGCGCCGACGCTGAGCAAAGAGGCGCTGGCGACGCAGATTGGTGAGAAGCCGACCTCCACTTCGCCGCCAACCGGGCAGCAATGGTTATATGGCTCGGCGGAAGGCGCTGTCGCATCGCGGCAGGCTTATCGCGCATTGACTGAATATGTTATCGAACAAACAAAACGCGCCCCGGAGGAGTATGTAATTTCGACGGTTCTTGGTCCGAAAGCCACGCTCACCGAGCCGGAATTTATCGGCTGTGGTCGGAATACAATGGCAGTCATCTTCGACGCCGACGAAACGCTCATCTGGAACGTCGGCGCGATGCGCTACATGGCGGAGCAGGGGAAGGACTTTGATTCTGCCATTTGGGACCAATGGGAAAAAACGGGCGCGGGAAAAGCGCTTGCCATGCCGGGTGCAGCGGAGGCGCTAAACGCAATGCGCGAGGTGGGCGTCACCATCATCGCCAACACAAACCGCACCGCCGCTAACGCCAAAGGGACCGAAGACGCGCTTCGCGCAGCTGGCTTGGGCGAGTTTGAGCATGGCAAAACGTTATTTCTCATGGGCGATACGCCGGGTGGCTCATCGAAAGATGGCCGACGCGCGATTATTGCCGACCGCTACTGCGTAATAGCAATGGCTGGCGATCAACTCGGAGATTTTTCGCAGCTGTTCAATGTGCCTGGGCTTTCGGTCGCGGATCGAAAGACGCTGGCCGTAAATCCGGCCATCATGAAACTCTGGGGCAATGGCTGGTTCCTGTTTTCGAACCCTGTTTACGGCCCCTCAATCCGCGGCGGCTTTGACGAAATCTTCACGCCGGAAACCAAATGGGAGCCATCTGAATGAGCGGCAAGCCTGTTCCTATCGACCTCGTTTCCTATGCCGATATGCTGGGCGACAGCCGCGAATTTTTGCGCGTGTGGGCTAAACAGAATGGTCCGGTCACCTGCTTCATCAATCCGGTGCCGATCGGTGCCGACCCGTTCGCGTTGGGCATGGCCCTCGTTGATTGCATCCGCCACGGCGCGAAAACCTATGCGCAGGCAACAGGTATTTCCGAGATGGAGGCGCTCGCCCGCATTTGGGAAGGTGTCGATGCAGAGCGTGGAAGCCCGACGACCGAGATTTCTTCTCCCACCACCAACGAAGATGGATTGATACATTGAGCTGGACCCGTGACGAAATGGCCGCCCGCGCCGCGAAGGAATTGCGCGACGGATATTATGTAAACCTTGGCATCGGCATTCCGACTTTGGTTGCTAATCACATCCCGGCGGGTGTCGAGGTGACGCTGCAATCGGAAAACGGCATGCTCGGCATCGGGCCGTTTCCCTTTGCGGGCGAGGAAGACCCCGATCTCATCAATGCCGGTAAGCAGACGATCAGCGAGCTGCCGCAGTCCGCCTATTTCGACAGCGCGGCCAGCTTTGCGATGATCCGCGGCGGGCATATCGATCTGACCGTGCTGGGCGCGATGGAAGTGGCCGAGAACGGCGACATCGCCAACTGGATGGTCCCGGGCAAGATGATCAAGGGCATGGGCGGGGCGATGGATCTGGTC
>JANONL010000233.1:0-3101 GCA_031420815.1 Sphingomonadales bacterium
ACCGCACAAGATCTGTGGACCGCGTCGTGCCTTGATGAAATCTGGCAAGAAGAATTATGGGGTGAAGATTATTTCGCCACCAAGAACCGCAACGACCGTGAGACCGAGTTCATGCAGGCAGCACGATTCCTCGAACTGTTAAGGGTTGCCACATAGGTAAAAGCCTAGGTCGCATACGGTCCCAGATTGCGATAGCCGCACGGTGATGACCAATGCAATTTTAAGAACTGTTCCCGCTCTGCCCCGCGCCGCGCATGTCGCCGGCTATGCTGGGCTGTTACCGCAAATCATTGCAGCGGCGATGGTCGTTGCGAGCGATGAACTGCGCTGGATTGGATTGGCCAGCGCTTATGGCTATGCCGCTTTCATCTTCAGCTTTCTCGGCGGCATCTGGTGGGGCTTCGGCGTTATTGCACGCAGAGACGGCGTCGATGCAGGGCCAATATTTGTGGCAGCAGTCCTGCCGAGCCTGATAGCGTTTGTTACCTATCTGCCGTGGATATGGGGCCTTGATTGGCCGGGGCCATCGATGCTGTTGCTGGGGCTTTGCCTGATTTTTTCGCCGCTAGTGGATCGCTGGCTGCAAACGCAGTGCCATCTGCCCGTCGGGTGGATGCAAATGCGATGGGCGTTGTCGCTGGGGTTGGGCGGACTAACATTGGTCCTCGGCATGGTCGCGCTGCCATGACCACATTCGAACCAACCCGCAGTGCGGCGCTGGCGGCGCTCGACCGCTTCGTGCCACAAGCCGGTCGCCATTATGCCGAGCAACGCAACTTCGATTACGGGCCGGATCGGCGAGACAACATTTCGGTCCTGTCGCCGTACATCCGCCACCGCCTTATTTCGGAGCAGGAAGTCATCGCTGCCGTGCTGACGGCGCACAGCCCCGCCGTTGCGGAAAAGTTCATTCAGGAGGTTTTCTGGCGAACATATTGGAAGGGTTGGTTGCAACAACGGCCTGCGGTCTGGCAGCAGTATCTGGTAGAGCTTGAATATCAAAAATCGCGAAAAATTTATGGTTTGGCCACCGCCTGTGACGGCGAAACCGGTATAGAATGTTTTGATTTTTGGGCGAATGAACTGCACACCACCGGTTATCTACACAACCATGCGAGGATGTGGTTTGCCAGCATCTGGATTTTCACGCTGCGTTTACCGTGGCAATTGGGGGCAGACTTTTTCCTCCAGCATTTGCTCGACGGCGACCCCGCGTCGAATACATTGTCATGGCGCTGGGTTGCGGGCTTGCAAACCATCGGCAAGCATTATGTCGCGAGTGCCGACAACATCGAGCGATATACGGATGGCCGGTTTGAAAGGCCGCGGTTGACGCTTCAGCCCGCACCTGTTGCGGCGGCTCCCCACCCCGACCCGGCGGCCATCATACCAGTTCCGTCGCCAGTACCGGGAAACTATATGCTGCTATTGACCGCAGAAGATATGTATCCGCTCGACGCGTTGCCCGACGGCGTACAGCTAGCGGGTGTAGCGGCTGTTGATCCCGTCCAACCTTGTGCCGCGAACGTCGCGGAATTTTGCAAAAACGCGTTGGAAAATGCCACCAGAGAAATCGCGGGGCAACTCGGCATTCGTGCCAAATTTATTGAAAGCTGGAGCGCTGTGGACTTGGCAAATTGGGCAAAAGAATGCGGCGTAACCGATATAGTGGTAGCGGAAGCATCAGTCGGGTTTGTGGCGCCAAAATTGAAGCGGCTAGCGCAAGACCTCGTCGCTCGCGGTATCTGTCTGCACTTTTTCCGTCACCCGTGGGACGACCTGTGCTGGCCCCATGCCCGCAAGGGGTTTTTCGCCTTTAAGGACAAAATCCCCTCGATCATCCGGCAATTAAATTTGGATTAAGTCGCCGCCAAATCGCGGACAAAGCCGATCAGCCCCTTTTGCCGCCGTCGTTTCATGCGTTCGGCGGTCAATATCTGGCTGACCTTTTCAAAACATGCTTCGACATCATCGTTTATCAAGACATAATCATAGCCATCCCAGTGCCCGATTTCCGCCTTGGCGCGACTCATGCGGTCGGTAATCACTTCGTCGCTGTCGGTGGCGCGGGTGTGTAGGCGGCGTTCGAGTTCTTCGATGGATGGCGGCAAAATGAACACGCGGACGACGTCCGGGCCGGCCTCCTGATAGAGTTGCTGCGCGCCCTGCCAGTCAATGTCGAACAACACGTCGCAACCATCGGCCAATGCGGCCTCGACGGGTGCTTTCGGGGTGCCGTAACGGTGACCGAATACGTGCGCCCATTCGAGAAAATCGTCATCGGACGCCATCTGTTTGAAGGTTGCAACATCGGTAAAATGATAATGCTCGCCGTCGACCTCGCCGGGGCGTGGCGGACGGGTGGTGTAGGATACCGAGAGCGAAATATTGTCGTCGGCTTCCAGCAACATCCGCGAAAGCGTTGATTTTCCTGCCCCTGACGGCGAGGACAGGACAAAGAGCAGCCCTCGGCGTTCTAAATCGTGCTTTTCATTGTGACGGTCGGCCATAGCCGCTAGTGCGCGAAAGGGGGCATTGCCGTCAAGACTTTTGGGGGAAGCAATTTTATGCATTGGCCGCTGCGCGTTAGCAAGTTTAGCGCACTCATCGCGTTGTTGTTGTCATTGGCGTTTATTGCCATTTTGTTCGCAATGGACCGCCCGCCAATGTGCGCCTGCGGTACCGTCAAACTATGTCACGGCATCGTGCAATCCTCCGAGAATAGCCAGCATATCAGCGACTGGTACACAATGAGTCATATAATCCACGGTTTTATCTTCTTTGGCCTTGGTCGGTTGCTGCTGAAGAAATGGCCACTCGGGCTGGCCTTATGCGCGGCAATTTTGGTCGAGGGTGCGTGGGAGATACTCGAAAACTCCCCGATCATAATTGATCGTTATCGCGAGGTGACGATTTCCTATGGATATGCTGGCGACAGCATCATCAACAGCGTGTTCGATCTGGTGTGGATGATATTCGGGTTTTTCCTCGCGTCGCGGTTGCCGTGGAAGGTGACCGTGGGGATCGCTTTGTTTTTCGAGGTCTTCACCGCTTACATGATCCGCGACAATCTGACGCTCAATGTTCTGATGCTCGCCACT